>NZ_WQGH01000029.1:0-3789 GCF_013034585.1 Ruegeria sp. HKCCA5426 | reverse complement strand
TAACCAAGGCCCTTTGTTTCCGGGCCTTGGTTTATTGGTGTGTTACGAGCAGGCGTTGATTGCGCGTTTAGTCATGACGCTGACGAGGTGGGCGCGGTAGTCCTTGCTGCCGTGCAGGTCGCCGATCATGTTTGCGGGGTTGATGCTCAGGCCGGTCAGGGCGTCGGGGCGGAACTCGGTGTTGAGCGCTTGTTCAGCCTCGGACCAACGGAACACGCCATCCTCGCTGGCGCCGGTGACAGCCACGCGCACGCCATCTGCGAACCGCGCCAGATAGACGCCGACCAACGCAAAGCGCGACGCAGGTTGCAGGAACTTCTGATAGCTCGCAGCCTGCGGCACGGGAAAGCGGATCTGGGTGATGATCTCGCCCTCGTCCAACGCCGTTGTGAACATGCCCTGAAAAAAGTCATCCGCCGCGATCTGCCGCGCGTTGGTCACAATGGTCGCGCCCGATCCCAGCACGCCCGCCGGATAACAGGCCGCCGGATCATTGTTGGCCACCGAGCCACCAATGGTGCCGCGATTGCGCACCGCCGGATCACCGATTTGCCCGGCCAAAGCCGCCAGCCCAGGATAGGACCCCGCCGCCTCGCGCGCCACCACCGCATGGGGCGTGGCCCCACCGATCGAGACCGAGCCGTCATCCTCGACGCACACGCCCTGCATCTCGGCAATCCCACCCAGCGATACCAGCGCCGAAGGGGCCGCCAACCGCTGCTTCAGCGTCGGGATCAGCGTCTGCCCCCCGCCCAACGCCTGTGCGTCCTCGGCCCCCAATGCGGCAACCGCATCGGCAATGGTCGAAGGCTTCTCAAACTCGAAACTGTACATTTCGCATTTCCTTTCCGAAGAACACGGATCCGTTCTTCATCTGGCTATAAATATCCCGGGGAGCGCGAGGGGCTGGCCCCTCGCACCCCAACCTCTCAACTGTTCATCGCCGCCCAGACGCGCGACGGGCTCACCGGCATGTCGATGTGATCGACAGCCTTGCCACCCGAATGCATCGCATCCAGAACCGCATTGACCACAGCGGGGGGCGAGCCGATGGCCCCGGCCTCACCACAGCCCTTCACACCCAGCGGGTTATGCGTACACGGCGTCTGGCTGGAATGATCCACGCCATAGAAAGGCACGTCATCGGCCCGCGGCATGGCGTAGTCCATATAGGACGCACTCAGCAGTTGGCCATTCTCGTCATAGGCGCAGTTCTCCAGCAGCGCCTGACCGATGCCCTGACCGATACCGCCATGCACCTGGCCATCCACGATCATCGGGTTGACGATGTTGCCAAAGTCATCGGCCGCGGTGAACGCCTCGATGGTGACCTTGCCGGTCTCAGGGTCCAGCTCGACCTCGCAGGCATAGGCGCCCGAGGGGAAGGTAAAGTTGGCCGGGTCGTAAAACGCGGTCTCCTCCAGCCCCGGCTCGACTTCCAGCGGGTAGTTATGCGGTACATAAGCCGTCAGGGTCACATCGCCCCAGGCCACCGACTTGTCGGTGCCTGCCACGCTGAACTGACCGTCCTTCAGCTCGATATCCGCCTCGGACGCCTCCAGCAGGTGGGCTGCGATCTTCTTGGCCTTGTCGATCACCTTCTCGGTGGCCTTGACCATGGCCGAGCCACAGACCGCAAGGCTGCGCGAGCCATAGGTGCCCATGCCGAACGGGATCTTGGACGTATCGCCATGCACGATCTCGACCATCGACTCGTCGATGCCGATCATGTCGGCCACAACCTGCGGGAAGGCAGTCTCATGCCCTTGCCCGTGGCTGTGTGCGCCGACCATGACACTGATCGATCCGGTAGCATTCACCCGCACGGTCGCCGCATCATAGAGACCCGCCCGAGCCCCCAGCATCCCCACGATGTTCGAGGGCGCAATGCCGCACGCCTCGATATAGCAGTTGATGCCCAGGCCCCGCAGCTTGCCCTTGGCCTCGCTTTCCGCACGCCGCGCGGCAAAGCCCGCCAGATCGGCGGCAGCCTCAAGCTTGTCCATGGTCCCGTTATAGTCCCCGGTGTCATAGGTCAGAGCGACCGGCGTGTCATAGGGGAACTGGGTGATGAAGTTCTGACGCCGCAGCGCAATCGGATCGACCCCCAGCTCGCGCGCGGCCTTGTCGATCACGCGCTCCAGTTGGTACGTCGCCTCGGGCCGGCCCGCGCCGCGATAGGCATCCACCGGCACCGTGTTGGTAAAGGTCGCCTTGACGTTCACCTGAATGACCGGCGTGGTGTAATTGCCCGCCGCCAGCGTGCCATGCAGCCATGTGGGTACCGAGCTGGCAAAGGTCGACAGATAAGCCCCCATATTGGCCAGCGTATTGGTGCGCAGCCCGACAAAGTTGTTCTCCGCATCCAGCGCCAGTTCGATCGTGGTCACGTGATCGCGGCCATGGGCATCGGACATGAACGCCTCGGACCGGCTGGCCGACCATTTGACGGGCCGGTTGCAGGCCTTGGCGGCAAAGGTCACAAACGCCTCTTCCGCATAGTGGAAGATCTTGGTGCCAAAGCCACCGCCCACATCCGGGGCCACCACGCGCACCTTATGCTCGGGCAGGCCCAACACAAAGGCACACATCAGCAGCCGGATCACATGCGGGTTCTGCGAAGTGGTATAGAGCGTATAATCCTCGGTCCCGCGGCTGTATTCCGCCACCGCCACGCGCGGCTCCATCGGGTTGGCAACCAGACGGTTGTTCACCAGATCCAGCGTGGTCACATGGGCCGCATTGGCGAACACCTCGTTGACCTTGGCATCGTCGGTCTCGCCCAACTGCCAGTCATAGCAGACATTGTTCTTCAGATCGTCATGGACCAGCGTCGCGCCATCCTGCACCGCCGCCTTCATGTCGATCACGGCAGGCAGTTCCTCGAGGTCGACGTCAATCGCCTCGGCCGCATCGCGGGCCTGGGCCAGGCTGTCGGCCACCACGGCGGCGATGGGATCGCCCACATGGCGCACCTTGCCCTGTGCCAGAATGGGATGCGCCGGTTCCTGCATGGGTGCGCCGTGCTTGTCGGTCACTTCCCAGCCGCAGGGGATGCCGCCCACCCCTTCGAAATCCTTGCCGGTAAACACCTTGACCACACCCGGCATGGCCTCGGCCGCCGAGGTGTCGATGCTGTTGATCTTACCATGCGCGATATCCGAGCGCAGAAAATACACATAGGCCTGTCCGGCCACGTTGATGTCGTCGGTGTAATTGCCTGCTCCGGTCAGAAAGCGCACGTCCTCGCGCCGCTTGGAACTGGCTCCGATGCCACTGTCTTTGGGCATTGCTTGTTCTCCTCCCTCGGGCCGCTTATTCGGCGGCGATGTTGCTCACGTCCTGACCAGATGCGGCCATGATCGCCTTGACGATGTTATGATAGCCCGTGCACCGGCACAGGTTGCCCTCCAGGTAATGCCGGATCTCTCCTTCCGTCGGGCGCGGGTTCTCTTTCAGCAAAGCCGCCGCGCTCATCACCATCCCCGGCGTGCAAAAGCCGCACTGAAGACCGTGATGATCCTGAAACGCCTGCTGAATCACGTTCAACGACCCATCCGCATTGGCCTGACCCTCAATCGTGCCAACATCGGCTCCATCCGCCTCCAAAGCCAACATGTTGCACGACTTCACAGCCTGACCATCCACATGCACAACACACGCACCACATTGCGCCGTGTCACACCCAACATGCGTACCAGTCAAAGACAAATGCTCGCGCAAAAAACCAGACAACAACGTCCGACCCTCAACCTCACCGCTCACAGCTACGCCGTTCACAGTCATCGA
>NZ_WQGH01000028.1:0-4732 GCF_013034585.1 Ruegeria sp. HKCCA5426 | reverse complement strand
CCTATGTCCAAATCCAAGCATGAGCAACCGAACGACGGTTAACGTGACAACACCACTCCTGGTGTTTGTTTGGAATGCTCGTGCCGCTGCCGACGTACGGCCGCGGCACGATCCGGTTCAGTGAACTTCTACGGTCACGCGGCTGATCTCACCGGTGAAGCGCGATTTGGCCTCGGCCCCGATGGTCTCGATCACCGGCGTGGCCAGGTCGATGCCCACATCGGCGGTTTCGTCGGCCGAGAACACCATCGGCTGGGTGCGGTCGATCCGGCCTTCGGCAACCTTGGCATCATCGACATAGAGCGTCCCCATGCCTCCTTTGCCCAGGCCTTCACCGTCATAGGCAAACTCGAACCGAAGGATATGCTTGCCGGGGGCAAGTTTATGCTCGGAGGCAACCGTGTAACGTTCAAGCCCGAGGAAGTTGTAATCATACCCGGGCATCCCGTCCTTGACGTAAAGCCCCCAGCCACCGAACCGTCCGCCCTGCACGATGATCGCGCCATTGCCGCCGTTCTCGGACACGTCGACTTCGGCAGTGATGGTCTTGGACTTGTTCTTGATGTTGAGGAACACGTTTTCGGTCATACCGGTCATGCCCTGCGCTAATGTGATCGACGTGCGACCTTTCATGACGTCAGGACGCCCGACAAGTTCGCCGTTAATCCGTAGAAAGGTGCGATCATCAAGCGGTAGGACCTTGTTACGCGCCGCTTCGATCAGAAAGATGTCCTGAAGCTCCGCCAGTTTTTCCGGACGCGCTTCGGAAAGGTCATTCACCAGACTGAAGTCACTGGACGTGTCATAGAGTTCCCAAATATCCTGATCGAGAGGCCGACGCGGTTCCTGTTCCCACGGAGCTTTGTGAATGGTGCGGGCGAACCAGCCTTCGTGATAGATGGCCCGGTTACCGAACATTTCGAAATACTGGGTGGTATGACGGTCCTCGGCCTGTGCATCATCAAACGAATAGACCATGCTGACCCCGTCCATGGGACGTTGCGAAACCCCGTTCACCGATGTCGGCTCGGGCAGACCGACTGCCTCCAGAATGGTCGGGGCCACGTCGATTACATGGTGGAACTGGTCACGCTGTTCGCCTCTGGATTTGATCCCGGCGGGCCAGTGAACAGCCATGCCGACCTTGGTTCCGCCATGATCCGACGCCACCTGTTTGGTCCATTTATAGGGCGTGTCGAAGGCCACAGCCCAACCGGCTGCCATATGGGGATAGGTTTCGGGCCCACCCCATTTGTCCATCTTCTTGATCATGTCGGCGACCTGTTCCTGCACCCCGTTGAAATAGGTCATTTCTGAGAACATACCGTTGCGGCCGCCCTCGGAACTGGTGCCGTTGTCGCCGTAGACAAGAATGACCAACGTATTGTCCAACTGCCCAACATCATCGATTGCGGCAATTACACGCCCGATTTCATGGTCAGTCATCTCGACATAACCCGCAAAGACCTCAACCTGGCGGGCGAACAGGGTTTTTTCGTCATCGCTCAGATCGCTCCAGTCGGGAATGGCTGACGGTTTGGGGGCCAGTGCTGTTCCTTCGGGGATAATCCCGGACTCGCTTTGGCGCGTCAGAATATCGTCACGCAGAACGTCCCAACCCTGATCGAACTTGCCCTTCCATCGGTCGATCCACTCCTGCGGCACGTGGTGTGGCGCATGAGTGGCACCGGGCGCATAGTAGACAAAGAATGGCCGCTCTGGCGTCAGTGCCTTTTGATACTTGATCCATGCCACAGTCTGATTGGTCATATCTTCCAGGAAGTGATAATTCGGGTCTTCGGGAAGCTCGACCGGATGGGTCCCGTCGTAAATGAATGGTGCCCATTGGTTGGTTTCTCCGCCAAGAAAGCCATAGAACTTGTCAAAACCCTGCCGGGTCGGCCAGCGGTCATAGGGTCCGGAAACGCTGGCTTCCCAGGCGGCTGTTTCGTGCCACTTGCCGAATGCTGCGGTGCTATAGCCGTTGTGACGCAGAATTTCGGCGACCGGCGCAACATCAGCCGTGATCTGCCCGGTGTTGCCCGGAAAGGTCGTGCCTGTCTCGATGATCCCGCCCATGTTGTTTAAATGATGGTTGCGCCCGCTCTTGATCGCGGCGCGGGTCGGTGAACAGACTGCTGTGGTATGAAAGTCCACGAACCGCAATCCTTCGGCAGCAAGTTCATCAAATGTCGGGGTCGATACTGGGCCGCCGAAGGTGCTGGTCCCGGCAAAGCCAAGATCGTCAACAAGAACCACCAGAACGTTGGGCGCACCCTCGGGGGCCGTGACCTCGAACAGCTGAGGCGGTATCGCGTCGCGCACATTCTGCTCCGAGAACTGCGGCTCCGCTGGGGGAGCGATTGGCAGTATGGTTCGGTCCAGCTCATGTTGCGCCAGCGATACCGTTGGCAATACGGACATCAGGCCGAATACAAGGGCCCTCACAGACAGGGATCCAGTTCGTGAATAGAATACGTGCATTGCATTACTTTCCTTTGATGTCACTTTTGCTCTCGCAGGACGGATTAAAACCGATAGGTTGCCCCAAAGAGCGGGCCTGATTGCGTGAATGAGAAATCGATACCGCCGATATCGTGGTCAACTGACAGGTAGCGATAGCCGGCGCGCAAATCCCACCTGTCGTTGAGAGCATAGTTTGCGGTCAAAAGCGTTTGCCAGGTTTCGCTGCCGCTGCTGAAACCACCATAGTCGGCGAACACCGTACCCGACCAACGCTCGCTGATTTTGAAACCGATCCGAGCCCCGACAACCGGGTCGACCCAGTCATCTTGTACCGTGGTTTTTCTCTCCGGAAGCCTTCCGGATTGTAGTGTGAACTTTGTCTCCATATCGAACCAACGAAAACCCGCCGCAAAGTCCAATTGAACGCCCGGACTAGCGTAGGCACGGTAAGTCACGTAGCCGTTCAAAATCTGGGTCTTGAACTCGGTGTTCAAACCCGAGAAAGCCGATCTGGGTGTGTCACTTTCGAATGACAGGTCATTTAGCATGTAGTCGGCAATGAAGCCCCACCGAGCGTTTCTGGCCTCAAACGTGCCCATGAAGGCAAAATCCAGGTTGCTGATCGCATCACTGAAACTCAACTCACCCTCGACCGGGCCAAATGGCGTTGTCGCTCCGACGGTGGTCTCGGGGGCAAAGAGATAGAGCGACGCGGCGAAGTTCCAGTCGTTCTGTTGTGACATTGCAGGACTCGCAGCCAATTGCGCGGCGGCAGTTGCGGACAGCGCCCAAGTTTTGATCTTTCGGTTGCTGTTCAAGAGCTTATCTCCATTCAAAACACATGGCCTTTGAAAATCAAAAGCGCCGGTTGAGTGGAAAGATAGAGTGGTGCGCTGCGCGTGGCTTGATCCAAATCAATGTGCTGTGCAAGCATTTACCATTTGGTGCCACAATCGAGGTTCAACGGGATATATGTTCCAAATCAACTGAGAGTGCGCGAAATTGATTGTACCATTGATAAGATCAGCGGCATTGGCTCCGGTCGTGCGCTGGATGCGGGAGAACGGACAGAATCCGCACCAGGAACTTCGAAAAGTTGACCTGGGTTGGTACTCGGAACTCCATCCACTCGAATTTATTCCGCTGCGCCCCGCGGCCCAGTTTCTGCGTGATCTGGCAAGACAGCACACACCGAACTTGCCTTGGCGAATTGTTCAGGACAGGGGGTTCTTCGAACTCGGCCTGATTTGTTCCGTTGGCATGAAAGCCGATACACTGCGGGGTGTGATGTCCTTGATTGAAGCGGCAATGAGCAATCACTGTACGCATGAAATGTTCAGAGCATATTCAACCGAAGAAGGTGATTTAGTCATCGAGGAAGGCTGGGCTCTTAGCTTTGACGACGAGACGCTCCATATCATTCAACAGTACTTTACAGCGATGGTGTCGATGATCTGTGGGCTTACATCAGCGCCAGGGCCGTATTTGCGCGACGTCCAAATGATCCCTCATCCTGTATACGGGTTCGATCATCTTGGCCGTTGGCTCGGCGAACGAGTGTCTTATCAGAGGGCAAAAAACCTCAGATTGGAAATTCGGTCTGAAGTTGCCGACGCACCAATCCAGATCCAACGCAACAAAAACGATCTGATCGATCCGGGCATGGATTGGGTTCCCGTGCGAAGCGGAGCATCGACCTCTTACTTCGTTTCACTGCTGCTCATAGGATTTCTCCGGGAAGGCAGGCCAAGTATCGACAGAATTGCTGCCGCAATTGGAACGAGCCGCAGAAGTCTGCAACGGCGCCTGGCCGAAGAAGGAAACTCGTTTTCACAAATTTTGGACGATGTTCGCCGACAATTGGCTAACGAACATCTTAACACAAAAGGCCAGGCGATTGGGACCTTGGCGTCCAGTCTCGGATACGCAAACCAGTCAGCGTTCACACGTGCATACCGACGCTGGCAAGGCCGACCGCCAACGGAGAAACTAAAAAAGCAATGAGCCGATCAGCTAATTTAGATCTCTTGGAATGTGCGAACGCCTGGGGGTGAAATTGGATACTTGCCTTGCCGCAAACATCATTAGCCTCCTGCACCAGATGTATCAGCCGATGGACGGGCGACCCGGACCACACATTGTTCCAGGGCTGCAATCTCACTGTTCCCGGCAACACATTTCACTACCGCAAGCCGCCACTCAGTTGTGAGGCGGGTGTTGTCACGTTAACCGTCGTTCGGTTGCTCATGCTTGGATTTGGACATAG
>NZ_WQGH01000027.1:0-4999 GCF_013034585.1 Ruegeria sp. HKCCA5426 | reverse complement strand
CGACGGACTATGTCGACCTCACCCAAAAAATCTCGTTCACCGATGACGGGCCGGCTATTACTGTTGAAGACGCGTCTGGCAACTATTCGTCCGGTGCCCAAGATGCTTGGGCTGATGATCCTGGTGAGGATGGGTTTGCATCGCTCGACATTGAACTGGTCAGCTACAAGATCGGCACCGGGAGCGTTGTTGCGGTCGGAAGTGACCTGACTAAGAACGGCGACTATTCGTTCGCAGGGTCGATCACCGACGACTTTAATGGTGACGGCACCGACGAAACGGTGGACTTCACCTTGGTGTTTGATCCTGCCACGGACATGTACGATCTACAGGTGTCTACACCGCCGGGTTCGGTAGTCGAACTATCCACGGCGGATGGCAGCCTTGATGCGGGTGGCCCGGATCCGGTGCGGACGCTGACAATCGATAGTTCCGAAATCGTGTTCGCGGCGGTCAATCCGACAAGCTATTTGGCTCCGGCTGACATCAAAGATCTCCTGAATCTTCCTGAAGCCGATTGGGAAAGCACCGCGACTTTCCTCAGTGCCGAACAGATGAATGTCAGCACCTCGGGCATCGGGAATGGCAATAATAATCTGAACGGTAATGCCAATCACGGCATCGATGGTGACACGACATCGGGCGGCAAGGTAGATGAAAGCTTCGTCGTCGATCCGACCGGCTTTGACGTCAGTGCCGTGAAGGTTTTCATCGACAACTCCGTGGGTGGGTATGACAATCCGCCAGAGGATTTGTGGTACATGATCTACTTCGCCGATGGCACAACCAGTGGTCCGATTGAGGTGTTGGACGGCGATCTATCGCCTGAAGCCGGTGGTCAGGAAAGCTTTGTGGTCGGTGACCCAATGGGTCCGAACAACATCGATGCGATCCAGCTCTTTATGGGTCAAGGGACCATCAAGATCCCGGTCATCGAGTTTACGACCTCGCAGGAGTTCAGCCCCGAACCCTTACAGATGACCCTGAACGCGACGGAAACCGACGGGGACACGGATACGGACACTGACGGGTTCACCATCGACCTAGATACGGTTGCCTGAAGAGGTGATGAAACGTGCAGATCCGGCGCCTTGCCGGGTCTGCACATCCCCACAGCCGTACCAAACCCTTGTTACAGAGTGCCACGTTCATGAATGCCAATCCCGATACAAATATCGTCGACACTACCAAGAAAGCCGTGAAACGGCTTTTCCCGCCGCTGCTGATCGTAAGCTGTGTCGTAAACCTGCTACTTCTGGTGAGCGCAATCTACATGCTTCAGATCTATGACAGGGTTCTGACCACCGGGTCTTTCGACACTCTGGTCTGGCTGACGGTTGTCGCACTTTTTGCGCTGATCATTTACGGAATACTAGAGCAAGTACGGCGGATGATCTTAGGTCGTGCAAGTTTCTGGGTTGAATCAGAACTCAGTGAACCAACTCTCAGAAAAGCCATGTCTGACCGGCTGACCGGCGGCAACCCAAAGGCCAACCTGAATGATGTTGCCAACCTCAGGTCATTTCTGGGCGGAGACGCAGTCCTTGCCTTTTTTGACGCGCTTTGGACCCCGATATTTATTGCATTCATTTGGTTACTTCACCCTGGACTTGGTGTCTTTGCGCTTTGCAGTACTATCGTTCTATTTCTATTTGCGCTTACAAATGACATTCTGACACGCAATCCCAACAAGGAAATAAGTGCCAAGCTTCGCCAAAGTGATACGGCAGCGCAGCAGTTTCTTGAGAGTGGTGAAACCATCCGCCCTCTGGGAATGGGTGATGCCTTGCTTGGTCGTTGGCAGTCTTTTCAGGCAGATGCCCGACGTGAGCACCAGAACCTGAAGGAAAAAACCTCGGGCCTTGTCAGCGCATCACGAGCGCTACGCCTTGCCTTGCAAGTCATGATACTGGGACTTGGCGCGTATTTTGTCCTTCAAGGCAATCTGACTGCTGGAGGGATGATCGCTGCCTCAATTGTTCTGGGCAGGGCACTTGCTCCTATCGAGCGTTCCATAAGTGCTTGGAAAGGTTTCGTGGCGGCGCGTACCGCCATCACCCGGCTCAGAGATCACTTTGCGGGTGAATTTGCTCCCGACTATGAAGTCAATTTACCAAAGCCTCTCGGCCAATTGCAGGTGGAAGAGGTCTATTGTCTCGCACCCTATTCGGGCGAACCGATTCTGGAGAACATCTCTTTCGCTCTTGAGCCCGGCGAGACACTAGTCGTTTTTGGGCCTTCCGGATCGGGCAAATCGACCTTGTGTCGTTTATTGGTCGGAGCCTGGCAACCAACACGCGGCCATGTAAGGCTTGACGGTGCAGACGTCGGAAATTGGAACCCCGAAAATCTAGGGCCGTGGCTGGGCTATCTGCCCCAAAATGTAGAGCTCTTTCCAGGCACCGTAGCGCAGAACATTGCCCGAATGCGAGACGTCGACGACTCGATGGTAATCAAGGCGGCCAGAGAAGCAGGAGTTCACGATCTCGTTTTGCGTTTACCACATGGGTACGAAACAGACGTTGGCTTGCACGGCGGGCGTATCTCTGGTGGCCAAAGGCAAAGGCTGGGACTTGCTCGTGCTCTTCTGGGTGACCCGTCGTTTATCGTCTTGGATGAGCCCAGTTCGAACCTCGATCAGGAAGGCGATGCAGCCCTTGCTGCAGCTCTTGCGCGCTCCAAGAATCTTGGTCGCACCGTCGTCGTTGTGACCCATCGTCCCGCGGGGCTCAGGACTGCAGACAAGGTTCTGGTTCTCAAAGACGGATCTGTCGCCGCATTTGGCCCGCGTGAGAAAATTTTGCAGATCAGAGGCCAAGCTCCGGCCTATCAAACCGTGCGGACGGTGCAATCTAGCAGCGGCAATAACGCATTAGCAGAGTAAGGTGGTTCGCCAATGAGTATTTGGGAAGAGTTACAGGAAAACTTGAAGGCTTTCTGTGCTTCGGTGCTTGATGGCATTTTGGGTGCAATTCCAGCCGACTGGTTGGATTGGATCTTAGAAAAGCTACCACCCGCCGTTGACCCGAGGTGGATCGCGGCAATTATTTTATTGCTCACGTTGGTGCTTCTGACATTACTCCTCCGCTCAATTCGTCACAAAGCGGTCACAGACTCAACATCCAACCTTAGAGATCTAACGCGCGCGCCACTTCGCACGGGGTACATCGTCGCAATCGGGCTAGTGTTTGGTTTGGTGACCTGGTCATTCAGCGCCCGGCTGGAAGGCGCAGCCATTGCACCTGGAGTGGTCAGTCCAGAAGGGTACCGCAAAACTGTGCAACATCTGGAGGGCGGAATAATAAAATCTATTCACGTGAGGGAAGGGGACAAGGTGACCAAAGGCCAGGTTCTTTTAACTCTCGACGACGTGCAGGCACGTGCCCGACTTGACGAATTGGTAAAGCGGTACACGCACCTGCTGGCGAGGGTCGCCCGCCTCAAAGCTGAATTAGACGGTTCCGAAATATTGGTCGTCCCGAACAGCGAGAATGTATCCGATGAAGCTGAATTAACACGCGCAATTTCCGATCAACAAGAACTTCTGACGCGGCGAATTACGACACAAAAAGGCCGCGACAACATACTGCGCAAACGCATCAAACAGCTCGACGAAGAAAACCTCGGACTTAAGAAAACGATCGTCGGCTTGGACGAAAAAACACATTTAATTGAGGAAGAAATCCAAGGTGTCACAAACCTGCTGGGGAAAGGTCTAGAAAGGAAATACCGACTACTGGCCCTGAAACGCGCAGCCGCAGACATCACGATCGAGCGTGCTACCAGTAAAGCTCAGATCGCCCGCAACAATCAAAAGATTGGTGAAACCGAATTGCAATTACTGGCCATGGTTCAGCAGGAGATAGAAGACTCCACCATGGAATTGTCGGAAATGAAACGTACTCTAGCCGAGTTGGAAAGTGAAATACGATGGCACAGGGATGTGGTCGATAGAACGGAAATACGCTCTCCGATTGAAGGTAAGGTAATGAATGTCCGGATCACTACTCTTTCCGGAGTCGTCCGAAACGGTGAACCGATCTTGGATATCGTACCTTCGAAGGTTCCTTTGATAATCGACGCCCGAGTCAACCCGATTGATATAGATGTCGTAAGTATTGGTATGCCTGCCCGTATTCATCTTACTGCGTATCAACAACGCAACATGCCACAGGTATTCGGTTTGATGCGCTCAATTTCCGCAGACCGCATAGTCGACGAAAATACAGGGCAACCCTATTATTTGGCAAAGGTCGAGGTTTTACCTGCCGAACTCGAAGATTTACAGGACGTCGAACTGGTCTCAGGAATGCCCGTAGAGGTTATGCTGCAAACCGGTGAAGCAAGCGTTGCCGACTATGTAATCGGGCCGCTTTTGAGTTCAATCCGACGTAGTTTCCGAGAAAACCACGACAGTTAACAAAGTTTTGGTGATACAAGGTCGGTAGCACACAAAACAAGTTTGAAAGTTTTTTGTTGGTTGCTTGGTTACTCTTCAAGAACAACAAAGAACGCACCATTCCAATTCTGAGGCGTTTCGTGTTGCTTAAGCTCCAAATACTGGAGAAATCCCAATCCGCGTTTGTATTATGGAACTTGCGACAGATTGCCATGCTGGCGGTAATTGACCTTAACTGTTCGCGACTGCAAGCCAAGTAACTGGTGGCAAGCGAGGAGTTTGCAGGGGCCGATCTAGCTCCGCTACACCCGCACTTTCCATCAGACAATATCCGGCCCCCGCTCCTTCCCCCCGGTCTTGCAGGAGAAGGCCCTTCGCTTTCAGGTTCGTATCCGCGCGATGCCTTTTATCGGAGGCCAGCCGCTTCCCCGCAGGCTTCTCACCTGCCCCGCTCTGACCGCGCATGGTCTCGGCGATCCCCGGTTCGACGAGTGCTTGAAGACGCCCGTCGACCGGTGGGTTCCGTAGTCGCGTTTCTGCACCGGTGAGCCTCCCCAACTGAACGGGTCCACCGTTATGTTCAGGAAACGGAGGACTAAG
>NZ_WQGH01000026.1:0-5046 GCF_013034585.1 Ruegeria sp. HKCCA5426 | reverse complement strand
CTCTGTTCAGCTCATCACTTTCTGCGTCAGCAACACGTTGTTTTTCAACAGAATCGGCGGAAAGCGGCCATTCGCTGCGTAGCGCATCAATGACCGCAGTGCGGACAAAACGGCCTTTCGCAACAACACTCTTAAGGTACAAGCAGGCCGAGGTAACTCCGTTCCTTCCAGTATGAAAGTATCGTGCAAGTTTACGCAAAGATCGTTTCAACGGATGCAGCTAAACGAACTAAAACTTCAAGATTTTTGCGCGACAATATAGCGGCTCTGGAGCATGGAGGCTTGATCAGAAGTATAAAGCACGTCGAAGCCTGCGGACGCGATTTTCCTTTCAAGCACTGATCCAGACACAAAATGCACAAACGGGGCTTTCCCAAGAGCCTGCATGATTGGGATGGCGATCCGACTGATCATCGCATACTTGAAACCACCGCTCTCAGGTGCGCAGACGGTTTTGGATATGAAAAGCCCACCGGGTTTTGTAAGCGCGGAAATGTGCTCGAGCGCTTGGTCCAAATCGGGCAGAAGATGAAGCAAATTATGCGCCAAGATCGCATCGTAAGAACCTTCATCTAAACCATGCTCAAGAACTTCAGCCACCTTGAAAGTGACGTTCTCCAATCCTTCTTTAGCACGCTTCTCATCGGCAATCTTGATCATGCCCGGAGCGAGATCCGTGGCAGTGACATGGGCGACATGCGGTGCAAGCAGCAGCGCGGTTGAACCCGTCCCGCACCCGATTTCCAGTATGTTGTCCTCCGCTTTCAGGTACGACTTCGTGAGCTCGAGTGTTTTCAGATACCCTTCCATGTTGCGGATTGGGTCTGCCGCATACTTTTGTGAGATATTGCTCCAGAACGCGGCATCCTTGGACAAAGCAGTCATTTCATTACTCTCAAAAAAGGTTGTCGCCGTATCCTTTACTTCCAAACAATCATTTATGGAATTGCCACAATTTGCAGAAGTGTTATGCATAATTGCATGAACTGGAAGGCAATCAATTTCGACTGGAACCAGGTACGGTCCTTTCTTGCGACAGCCGAAGAAGGCTCGTTTTCCGCAGCGGCACGCGTTCTTGAGCAAACTCAACCCACTGTTGGCCGTCAAGTTGCTGCGCTGGAAACGGCCCTTGGCATCACTCTGTTTGAAAGAGTCGGCAAGTCGCTTAATTTGACGACTGCTGGCGCCGAGCTTTTGTTGCATGTCAGAGAAATGGCGGATGTGGCGAACAGGATTTCTCTTACTGCGACAAGCCAGTCGCAAGCTGTTGAAGGGCAAGTCAGGATTACTGCGTCCGATGTGATGTCTGCCTATCAGCTGCCACCTATACTGAAAAAGATCCGACTTGCGGCACCGCGACTAGAGATCGACATCGTTGCTGCAAATGACATACGAGACATACAGCGACGTGAGGCTGATATCGCCATCCGACATGTGCGTCCAACTCAGCCGGATCTGACAGCAAAGCTTGTCGCCGAGGCCACGGCCCATTTTTACGCAGCACCTTCGTACCTTGATCAGGTGGGACGGCCGAAAAATGAAAACGAAATTGCGAAATTGGACTTTGTCGGGTTTGGGGACATCGACACGATGATCGGTTTTCTCGATCCGGCGGGCATTAAAGTAACCCGAAAGAGCTTCAGGATTGGCTCACAAAGCGGGATTGTATCCTGGCAACTGGTGCGCCAAGGTTTTGGCGTAAGTGTAATGTCGGATGATGTGGCTGCCTTAACACCTGGTGTGGAGCGCGTGCTCCCCGACCGCGAGCCGTTTAAGTTCCCGATTTGGCTGGCGACACACTCCGAGTTACATACCGCACGAAGGATCAGGTTGGTATTTGATCAACTGGCGGACCAACTTAGCGCAGGGACCATCAGGTAATCCGGGAGTTCGTTCTATGTCACAGGCTATTCCAACGCTTCACTTGCTATGCGGCAAAGTCGCTTCTGGAAAATCTACTCTGGCAGCGGAACTAGCGGAAAGAGACGCAGTCGTGCTCATTTCAGAAGATGAATGGCTTAGCGCCCTGTTTGGCGACCAGATGAAGTCCCTGCAGGACTACGTGAATTGCACTTGGAAACTGCGACCGGTCATGGGGCGTCACGTGGCTTCTTTGCTGAAGGCTGGCGTTTCAGTGGTTCTCGATTTTCCAGCGAACACAATTGAAAATAGAGCTTGGATGCGCGACTTGCTGAAAGACACGGCCGCGCAGCAGCACCTTCACTTTTTGGATTTGCCAGATGAAGTTTGTCTGCACAGGCTGCATAAGCGCAACAGAGAAGGCGCGCATGCCTTTGCACCAACAGAAGATCAATATCGCCGTATTGCGCGGCATTTCGTGCCACCATTGCCCGAAGAAGGTTTCAACATCATAACTCACCGTCAGTAGCGGCGGCACCAAACATGTTTCGGGCACCTGCTCTGCATCGACGGATGGCTAATGCTCACAGACAGCTTTCACGGGGTCTCAAGTCCGGATTACGCGCGGCAACAAGAGGTGCATGCGTGTGTGTCCTTCATGGCTCAAGGCGAAGGCAAAACCGCAATGTCGTTTACACCGATTATTGGTTAACGTACGTCACTGGCGGGCTCGAGCAACGCACTGGCCAGTACTGGCTCCGGCGACCACCTTCAGAATAGTTCAGCGCCGTCAATGCAGCACGGACGAAGGTAAATGGCACTGAGTATTTTGCAAATACGTTGTCAAAACACTCCTAGCTTGGTTTCACCGGACGCAATCACTTAACAACTGCCCTGAGTTGGTGCTTGGTGCTCGTCCAAAACCCCTGAAATAAGTCTGCAAGATGTGATAGGAAATACTGTCATAAGATCGTTATGCAAAAGCGGCAACAATTCTCGTTGCCAGCCAATTCGAAAGGTCACCCATGTCATTTTCCAGCCGCTCGTCAATTTCGCGTCGCCAGTTTCTTGCAACAACAGCCAGTGCAGCGGCGATCACCTTGCATCCTTTTTCAGTTTTGGCTGCCAACAACCAAGCGCATTTGCGCATTATGGAAACAACCGACATCCACGTCCATGTGTTCCCTTATGACTATTATGCTGACAAACCCCGTGACACCGTGGGCTTGTCCCGTACGGCCTCAATCATCAACGAAATTCGCTCTGAGGCGACAAATTCGATCTTGGTCGACAATGGTGACTTTCTTCAAGGGAACCCGATGGGTGACTACATCGCCTATGAGCGTGGCATGAAAGAAGGGGACGCCCACCCCATTATCACCGCGTTCAACATCGTTGGCTATGATGCCGCAACTCTGGGCAATCACGAATTCAACTACGGGCTGGATTTCCTGGAAAAATCACTCGCGGGTGCGGATTTCCCGGTCGTTTTGGCCAATGTTTCAAAGGCACAAGGTGCAACTCCGCGTGACGACAAAACGCTGATCAAGCCTTATGCAATCATCGACCGTGAAATCGAAATGGGCGATGGGACTAAGCACTCGATCAAAATTGGAGTAATTGGCTTTACGCCGCCGCAGATCATGAACTGGGATCGAAAGCACCTGGAAGGCAATGTTCAAACCCGCGATATCGTCGAAACCGCGCGGGCATACGTGCCAGAGATGAAAGAACAAGGTTGTGACCTAGTCATCGCCCTTTCACACTCTGGGATCGGTGACGCCAATCATGTCGACGGTATGGAAAACGCATCAGTCGTTTTGGCGGGTGTTGACGGGATCGACGCGTTGGTCACGGGCCACAATCACCTTGTCTTCCCCTCGCCGACATTTTCGGACCGACCCGGCATCGATGTCGAAAAGGGCACCCTTATGGGCAAACCTGCTGTCATGGGCGGCTTCTGGGGTTCACATCTTGGTTTGCTGGATCTGCTGCTGGAACGGGAAGGAAATGAGTGGCGTGTGATTACCACTACGTCTGAGGCCCGTGCGATTTCCCAACGCAATGAAGACCGCTCAATCACCGCTTTGGTCGGAGACGATCAGAAGGTTCTCGACTCGGTTGCGAAGGATCACGACGAAACGCTCGCCTATGTCCGTCGAGCAGTCGGCAAGACATCTGCTCCATTGCACAGTTATTTCGCGCTGGTTGCTGATGATCCGTCTGTTCAGATCGTTTCAATCGCGCAGAAATGGTATGTCGAAGAAATGCTAAAAGGCACGGAGCATGAAGGTTTGCCGATCCTGTCAGCGGCGGCGCCGTTCAAGGCGGGTGGTCGCGGAGGCCCCGACTATTACACCGATGTCCCGGTTGGGGATGTTGCTATAAAAAATGTGGCTGATCTGTATCTCTATCCAAATACGGTGCGCGCGGTGCGAGTGAACGGTGTTCAGCTGCGTGGTTGGCTGGAGCGATCGGCCGGAATGTTCAACACGATCGAGTCAGGCTCAGAAGACGCGGTTCTACTGAATCCTGAGTTTCCGTCTTACAATTTCGATGTAATGGATGGTGTAACATACCAGATCGACCTGTCACAACCGTCGCGCTTTGGACCAAAGGGCGAAGTGGCGAATCCCGATGCAGCCCGAATTGTGAACTTGTCCTTCCAAGGTGAACCGGTCACTGATGACATGGAGTTCATCATTGCCACCAACAATTATCGTGCATCGGGCGGCGGTTCGTTCCCTGGCGCACTGGGTGATACAATCGTATTCGAGGCCCCAGACACCAATCGCGACGTCATTGTGCGCTATATTGTTGAACAGGGAACGATCAACCCAAAAGCGGACGCTAATTGGTCCTTTGCGCCTCTTGAGAACACAACAGTTCTTTTCGAAACCGGCCCAAAGGCCCGAGACTACATTGGCGACGTCAAAGGCGTTTCAATCGAAGACGCCGGAGAAGGCACAGACGGTTTCGCGGCTTTCCGCATCAAGCTCTAGTTCAATCTCATTTGCATACTTTGGGAGAGCTGGGGGTCAACTAAAGCAGCTACCATCTGGCTTATGCTGACCGCCCGCCTGCGATGTTCAAAAGCTATCAGTGGTCAGAATGAACGTCTGCTTTGGGCTGATTCTGTTGAAAAACAACGTGTTGCTGACGCAGAAAGTGATGAGCTGAACAGAG
>NZ_WQGH01000025.1:0-11269 GCF_013034585.1 Ruegeria sp. HKCCA5426 | reverse complement strand
CTCTGTTCAGCTCATCACTTTCTGCGTCAGCAACACGTTGTTTTTCAACAGAATCGGCGGAAAGCGGTCTTTCGCTGCACGTGCAATGGAAACCTTTCTTCGGGGGAAAGCGGGCGTTGGATTTCGTCCTATGCACGGGGGTGTTGCATTTAGACGCCAGGGAATTCGCCAATACCAGCAGTCGGCTTTCCAAGAACATGCTGTTTTTCTGTCTCAAATCTGAGCGTCCCGAAATCTCACAATTTAAATTTTTCGGGGAAAAGTCCGCACAAGAAACGTCTGATAAGATCAACAGAGCGTCGTCGTGAAAAACCCTGCATATCTGTTAGGTAATTGACCCACATACCTTCCAGCAAAGCCAGCGTTCCGGCAGTGGCATCGTCCACCAAGTTTGGGTCACGCTCGTTTTTTTGAGCTATCTCCTTAAACGCAAGCCGCAATGTCTCGACAAGTTTTTGATCCTGAGTGCTGCTGTAGCGGGCAATGCCTGGGTGTGTGCTCGCGATGCCGCGAAATGCATGCCAGATTTTTGTACTTCTTGGATTGAGCAGTGCTTCGGACAGATCCGCCTCGATCACAGCCATCACTCGGTCTTCGGGCGATGCATCCGAGCCCAGATCGGTCATTTTGTCCATCTCGGAATAATATTGGGCACTGAAATGCTGGGCTGCTGCCGTCAGCAAATTGTCCTTCCCGCCGAAATGCAAATGGATCATTCCGCGTGACAAACCAGAACGCTCGCAGATGCAGCTGACCGTCGTCTCGGTGACTCCAATATCCGCGATAGAGTCCAGAGTCGCCTTGATCAGAAGTTGCTTACTGGCATCTGGATCACGTTTCGAGCCACGTTTTCTTCCTCTAACGTTTTCCACTTTATTCAATAATTCCATTTCCTTGATAGCATCACTCAAGTCTTTCTCACAGGAAGATTGACACGAAAGACCGTTCTGGCGCAATATTTAATGGACGATCGTCCATTAGTGACTCGTGAAAATCCGGATGGGAGTTTGGGTAATCTTTCGTAGCGAAGCATCCCGGGGCTATACCCTCAGCGCACCAGCCACGGCTTATGTGGGCTTTCTGGTGGCGGCTCCGTTGTTGATCCTGATCGCCTATTCGTTCTGGACGCAAACCTACGTAACGCTCGACAAGACGCCGACACTAAAAAACTATAGCGACGCGTTTGCTGATCCTCTGGTTAGACACTTAATGCTAAGGTCGATCTGGATTGCCGGAGCAGTTACAGCAGTTACTGTCGCACTGGCATATCCCATCGCTTATTTCATCGCGATGAAGGCCCGTAAAAAGACCATCTGGCTTCTGCTCATCACCATTCCATTCTGGTCTAGCTACCTCCTGCGTGTATTTGCGTGGAAACTCATCCTGGGGTTCAACGGCGTAATGAATTCTGCACTGCTGATGCTTGGTCTGATCGACGAACCGCTCGACTTCCTTCTCTACAATGAATTTGCAGTCGTGCTGACGCTTGCCCATGCTTGGGCGCCATTTGCGATCCTGCCGATCTATGTCTCATTGCAGAAGATCGATCCGAGCTTACTAGAAGCCGCCACCGACCTCGGTAACAGCCCTTTTCAACGCTTCATGCGGGTGACGCTGCCACTAACCATCCCGGGGATCATTGCTGCTTGTCTGATCATATTTATTCCCACGGTAGGTGACTATGTGACCCCGGCACTGGTTGGCGGGTCGGATGGAAAGATGATCGCCAACCTTATTCAGGTGCAGTTCGGGGCCGCCAACAACTGGCCACTCGGCGCCACCCTTTCACTGATCGCGATGCTATCGGTTGGCTTTGTCGCTATAGTGTTTGTAATTACCGCCACCCGGCTAGGGAGGCGGATAAGATGAGACGCCCTTCGACCCTGACAGCCTACGCCTTTCTGTATTTGGTTTTTCTTTACCTGCCGGTCCTTTTTCTGCCCTTGTTTTCATTCAACAGCGGCACAATCGTTGCTTTTCCCATCAAGGGCTGGACGCTGGACTGGTATCGGAAGCTGGGCGAACAGGATACCTTGATCCAGGCCCTTTGGAATTCGCTTGGCGTCGGCACCGTCGTGGCACTTCTTTCTACCGCTATGGGATTGTTCGCCGCCCGCGCCTTTGTTCGGTACCGTTTTCGGGGTCAGCGTGCTGCGGAAGGTCTGGTGATGCTGCCTTTGGTTATACCGGGCATTATCGTCGCTTCTTCAATGCTGGTTCTGTTTTTGTTTATCGGTCTTAAGCCGTCTTTGCTGACCGTCGTTCTGGGTCATACATTTCTTGCGCTGCCGTTTTCCGTCTCGATCCTGAAGTCTGCGTTTGATGACTTCGATGCGTCGCTGGAGGAAGCATCATACGATCTAGGTGTCGGCGTGTTCGACACCTTCCGCCGCGTGACGCTTCCGGTCGTTTCCCCGGGTATCGTCGCAAGTTTGCTGGTCACTTTCACAGTCAGCTTCGACGAGTTCGTGCTCGCCTTTTTCCTGTCCGGCAACCAACCAACCTTGCCAGTCTACATCTGGAGCCAGATTCGTTTCCCCGCCAAGCTTCCAAACGTTTTGGCCTTAGGCTCTATCCTGCTGCTTTCATCGGTTCTACTTTTGGTGCTAGCCGAGTATTTCCGGCGCCGCTCATCCGCATCAGGGGTCCAATGACAGAAAAAAACATCATCGAACTCAGGGGCGTCGAGAAACGCTATGGCACTTTTCTTGCGGCTAGCGGGATCGACCTCGATCTCAAGGAAGGCGAGTTTTTCTCACTCCTCGGCCCATCGGGATGCGGCAAAACCACGGTATTGCGGATGATCGCTGGTTTCCAAGAGCCGACCAAAGGCACCGTACTGATCGACGGTCAGGATATGGATGGTGTGCCTGCCAACAACCGCCCGACGAACATGGTTTTTCAGAGCTACGCCATCTTCCCGCACCTGAATGTTGGAAACAACGTGGCTTATGGATTACGTGGCAAGGCCCCCAAGGCCGAAATCGACCAGCGTGTGGCCGAAGCCTTGGAAATGGTCGAGCTGGGCGGTCTTGAGGATCGCGGCGCAAGTGAGCTGTCAGGCGGGCAGCGGCAAAGGGTGGCGCTCGCCCGTGCGCTGATCATGCGACCCAAAGTATTGTTGCTGGATGAGCCCTTGTCGGCCTTGGACAAGAAGCTGCGCGAGCAGATGCAATTTGAAATGCGTAATCTGCAGCAATCGCTGGGTATCACCTTTGTGATGGTCACACACGACCAATACGAGGCGATGACAATGTCTGACCGCATTGGCGTGATGTTCAATGGGCGGCTAAAGCAGGTGGATACGCCAACAACGCTTTACGCCCGGCCCTGCGATCAGCAGGTTGCCAGTTTCATCGGTGAGATGAACATTTTGCCTGCCCAGTTGCTTGAGGAAAATGGCGATACGCTTTCAATCGACGCGAAGGCCTTTGGCCAAATGGAGATTGAAAAAAACCCCAACGTCGCAACCAGCGCCCGAGATATGAACATCGGTATTCGACCCGAACAATTGGAAATCACCTCTGAAAAACCCGAAGACTATCCATCAACTGTTCAGGGCAAAGTCAGCAACGTCGCCTTCTATGGCGAGAACATTCACTACCACATTCAGGTTGCGGAAACCGACAAGCCGATCTCGGTCTCGGTTCCGAACTACTTTCACACGGTTGATTTCAATCGCGGCGACGCAGTTTGGCTGGGAGTCCAAAGCGCCAGCGTGATCGATCTTGGCACTGACACAGAATAAGACAATGGGAGGAAAAAAATTGAAACTTCAGGGAATTGCGGCCTTCGCATGTGCGACGGCAATAAGTACAGGAAGCGCCAGCGCCGGTGGAGCTGATCTAACGGTATTTGACTGGTCGGGATATGAAGACCCGGGATTCTTTGCCAGCTACATGGAAAAATACGGGAATGAAGCACCGAGCTATTCCTATTTCGGTAGCCAGGAAGAAGCCTTTACCAAGCTAAGCTCCGGATTTACAGCTGATTTAGCGCATCCTTGTTCCGACGCGGTCAGAAAATGGGTCGCAGCCGATCTGATTCAGCCGCTGGACGAAAGCAAGCTGACCAATTGGGCGGATGTGCTGCCCGAGATCAAGGAGGTCGACGCCATCGTTCTGGACGGCCAGCTTTACATGTTGCCGTTCGAATGGGGGAACACGGGCCTTATCTATCGCACCGACAAGATCTCGGGGGACGATATCTCACTGCAATTGCTGGCCGACCCGGCCTATGCCGGTAAGATCGCTATCCCGGATGCCGCATCATCTGCTTATGCGTTAGCGGCGCTGGCTACTGGAAATGCTGACGACTACACCAACTTGAGCGATGAGCAGTTCAAGGAAGCGTCTGACTTCCTGCGCTCGATCCACCCGAACATGCGCTTTTACTGGTCCGACGCAGGTCAGTTTGACCAGGCCATGACCAGCGGCGAGATCGAATTCGGTTGGGCCTGGAACCAGTCAGAACTAAACCTGATCTGGAATGAGGTGCCTGCCGCGATGATGCGAGACGTCGACAAGGGTATCGCGACCTGGGCGTGCGGCTACGTGCATCTGAAATCATCCACGACACCGGTCGATCAGGTCTATGATCTGTTGAACGCGCTTACCGACCCGGCCAGCGGTCAGTACATCATCGACAACTGGGGCTACCCGCATTCGAACGCAAAAGCGTTCGAAGTTGCCGATCAGGCCAACATCGAAGCCTATGGTTTCTCCGATCCAAAAAGCTTCTTCGAGGGCAGTTTGTTCTTTGATGCGGTGAACCCCGAGCTTGAGGCAAAAATGCTGGCGGAGTTTGAACGGATCAAGGCCGGCTTCTGATTCAACAGTATCTCCGGGGCCAACCAGCCCTGGAACACAAACACAGGAAAACGCGTGAACATGTCAGACGCGAACCCATATGCTATGCTCTTGGAACCGGTTCAGATCGGGCCAGTCACTGCCAGGAACCGCTTCTATCAGGTGCCTCATTGCACCGGGCTGGGGCACCTCCGACCAAGGGCGGATGCTGCCGTTCGTGGAATGAAGGCCGAAGGCGGGTGGGCGGTGGTTTCCAATCAGGAGACCGAGATTCACCCGACTTCTGACCTTTCTCCTTACGCCGAAGGGCGGCTATGGGACGCGCGCGATGTGCCCGCGTTGCGGCTGATGACAGACGCAGTGCATGCACATGGTGCGCTGGCGGCTATCCAGCTGGTTCATAACGGCAATCATGCGCAAAACCTGCTTACCCGCGCCCCGGTTCTTGCACCTTCCGAAATGTCTGTCGACACTACACACCCCAAGCAGGCGCGGGCTATGGATAAAGCCGACATTCGGGAATTTCGCCGTTGGCACCGCGAGGCCGCCTTGCGCGCGAAAGATGCCGGATTTGACATCATTTATGTGTATGCCGGGCACAACATGACATTGGCGCAACATTTCATGCTGCCGCATATGAACCAGCGTAGCGATGAATATGGTGGGTCGCTCGAAAATCGCGTGCGTCTGACACGTGAACTGCTGGAAGACACTCACGAAGCCGTGGGCGACAGCTGCGCTGTGGCGTTCCGTTTTGCTATTGATGAGATGATGGGTGCCGGGGGCATGCAGGTAGGAGAAGAAGGCCGCGCCGTTGTCGAGCTTTTGGCCGATCTTCCTGACCTATGGGATGTGAATGTGGCTGACTGGTCCAATGACAGTGCCACGACTCGTTTTCAGCCAGAGGACGGATATCAGAACGCGTTTCTGTCCCACGTTAAACAGATCACCCAAAAACCTGTGGTTGGTGTCGGTCGCCTGACATCCCCCGACATGATGCTGTCGATGGTCAAAAAAGGAATTGTCGACCTTATCGGTGCCGCGCGGCCATCCATTGCGGACCCTTTCATACCAAAAAAGATCGGGGAAGGCAGGATCGACGAAATCCGCGAATGCATCGGCTGCAATATCTGCGTGTCGTCGGACAATCTGGGTATCCCGATCCGATGCACTCAAAACCCTACGATGGGTGAGGAATGGCGACGCGGTTGGCACCCCGAGATCATCGCGCCGAAAAAGAGCAACGCGGATATTTTGGTTGTTGGCGGTGGCCCTGCCGGTCTTGAATGCGCCATGCAGTTGGCAAGGCGAGGATATCAGGTGACCTTGGCCGAAGCGTCAGCCGAATTGGGCGGGCGGGTTACGAAGGAAAGCAAACTTCCCGGCCTCGCAGCTTGGTCCCGCGTCGTCGACTATCGTCTGCATGATTTAAAGCAACGCGGCAACGTTCAGCTTTTCACTGACAGCAGGCTTGATGGCGATCAAGTGGCAGAGCTGGGCGTCGAACACGTCTTTGTGGCCACCGGCAGCCGTTGGCGAACCGACGGCATGGGCCGTAACACCCAGCGCCATGTGCCACAGATCGAGCAAAGCGCCAATGTGCTGACGCCTGATGACATAATGAATGGTGTTCTACCGCCTGATGGCCCGGTCATGATCTATGATGACGATCATATCTATCTGGCAGGAGTGATCGCCGAAAAATTGGCGACGGCAGGATACCAGGTGGTCTTTGTCACGCCGGAGAATTTGGTTTCAGCTTACTCCATCAATACTTTGGAGCAGCCTCGCATTCAGGCCCGTCTGATGGAGCTTGGTATCGACATTCGTTGCAATCAGGTGCTGACGGCGGTTCAAGGTGACATGGCCCGCATCGGTTGTGCCTTTACTGGTCGCGAAATGGATATTCCATGTGCCTCGACAATTCTGGTCACTGAACGTCAGCGTGAGACGACGCTATATGACAGCTTGCGCGGGCTCAGGTTGAAAACCGTCGAACTTATTGGCGATGCCGCTTCTCCAGGGCTGATCGTCGACGCAGTCTTCGCGGGCCACCGCGCGGCCCGTGATTTTGAACGCCCCAAGGCAGAAGCAGACCAGGATTGGTTTCGCCGCGAGATAATCGATTTGGAGGAAACGAGATGAACAGCCGACCGTTTGAGTTGGATGCGCTGATAGCCTCGCACCAGTACGGCCACGCCCTGCCGCGCGAATTCTATACCTCCCAAGACATCTATAACTATGACATCGCCCGGGTCTGGAACCGCAACTGGCTTTGGGCAGGTCACGTCAGTCAAATCCCAAGCCCCGGTGACTACTTCCTGTTAGACTATGGCCCGGAGAGCATTATCGTTGTTCGCGACCGCGATGGCGACATTCGTGCTCATTTGAATGTCTGCCGCCATCGCGGATCTCGCGTCTGCACTGAACAATCCGGCAACGCCCGCGTTCTTGTTTGCCCCTACCACGCATGGACATATGAGCTATCAGGAAAACTTCGTGCAAGTCACAATATGGGGGAACAATTCGACCCGTCAAAGTTTGGGCTTCTTCCCGTTCAGGTGAGTGTCTTCAAGGGCCTGATCTTTGTCTGTGCCGATGCAAACACCCCATCACTTGATCCTGTCCTCAGCAAACTTGAGCCACTCGTCGAACCCTATGGCCTGAACGATTTGAAAGTAGCGCATACCGCGTCATTTCCTGTTCCCGCGAATTGGAAACTAGCGGTTGAGAACTACCTTGAATGCTACCACTGCGGGCCAGCTCACAAAGAGTATTCTCGCTCCCATAGCTTGAAATCACCGCAAGACATGGCTGGTTTGGTCGAACCGCTAAAGGCTAGGGCTGTAGAAGCCGGGCTGTCACCCAATGAATTGACTCTTGTCGGCGACGCTGCGCTGACCCCATTTACCAGCGGGTACTATCGTCGCTATCCGCTTTACCAAGGCTACAAAACCGGCAGCCAATCGGGCGAGGCACTTGCACCATTGCTTGGAACGCTCAAAGGCTTCGACGGTGGCGCAACAGACTTTGATATTGGTCCGTTGAATTGGTTCCTGATTTATTCGGATCACATGGTCGGCTACCGCTTCATTCCACGAGGCTTACAGGAAACCGACATTCAGGTGGTCTGGCTGGTTCGCGCTGACGCCGAAGAAGGCGAAGACTACGACAAAGAAGACCTGACCTGGCTTTGGCATGTCACATCTTTGGATGACGAACGCATCATTCGCCACAACCAGTCCGGCGTAAATTCTCAATACTTCCAACCGGGCCCCTTGGGCGAGATGGAAACCTCGATCCAGGACTTCTACGATTTCTATTTCAACATGATCAGCCCGGACCCAGAACAAAGGATGTCCGGTCATGGCTGAGGCAAAATTACGCCGTCGCGGCGGCGGCGGACGCGCCGCGCGCATCAAGGTTCAACAGGCTACCACGGGCAATGAGGCCGTACGTGGAGGCCTAAGTGGCGGCCGCTATAAACCGCTGACCCAAGCAGATATGGAGAACATCCATCAAGCGGCCTTAACCGTTGTGGAAAACACAGGCGTTACCGACCATTTCCCGGAATTGCTTGATCTGGTGCTTCCCAAAGGCGCAGTTTTGAATGACCTCAATAGGCTGTGCTTCCCCCGCGCCCTTATGGAAGACATCCTGGCGGCTGCCGCCAGAGAGTTTTATGTCTATGCCCGCGGTGAGCGTGCAGGCAAAGACGACATGCATTGCTCGGACGAGAGTGTCTATTTCGCCAACTCTGGCACCGCCGTCACAACCTTCGATTCCGAGACCAAGTCCTATCGTCCATCGGTTCTGCGCGACGTTTATGATTTCACCCGACTAGTGGACCGCTTGGACAACATCCATATGCTGGGCGACACAGTTTTGGCCACCGACGTGACCGATGATTTCGCTCACGACATGAACACCATATATGCGATGCTCGCAGGCAGCCAAAAGCCTGCCTGTCTGACCTTTCGCGACCGCAGCCATATCCCGCATGCCATCCGCATGTTTGATTTGGCTCACGGTGGTGAAGGGGCTTTCATGAAGAAGCCAAGCGTCATATTTGGCGGCTGCCCAATGGTTTCCCCCTTGCGGATCGGCAAGGAGAACATGGAAATCCTGATTGATACTGCCAAACTTGGTCTAACTGTCGATCTGGCCGTGCCTCCTCAGGCCGGGGCCACAGCCCCCGCGACGCTTGCGGGAACACTGGTGCAAACCGTGGCCGAAACGCTGGCCTGTGTTGCCATTGTAAACCTCATCACACCGGGCTGTCCGGTCTGCTTTGCCGCCTGGCCCTTCATCACAGACCTGCGTAGCGGATCGTTCACCGGCGGCAGCGGTGAACAGGCTCTCATCGGGGCGGCAGCCATTCAGATGGGCAATTTCTACGGCCTTCCCACATCCGTTGGCGCAGGCATGACCGATGCAAAAATACCCGACGCGCAATACGGGTTGGAAAAAGCACTGACCTTCACGCTTGCCGCCCATGCCGGTGCCAATCGTTTGTGCGAGTTCGGCGGTATGATGGGTAGCCTGATGGGATGCAGCTTTGAAAGTATGGTCATCGATGACGAAGCGGGTGGTATGATCCTGCGATCGTTGCGCGGGATAGAGGTCACGGATGAAACCATGGCGGTAGATGTGATCCACCAGTGTGCCATCGACCCAGGTCATTTCCTCGGTAACCCTCACACGCTGAACTATATGAACACCGAATTTGTCTACCCGCGGCTCATGGATCGTGAGCGTACAGATACATGGGAAAACGAAGGCAAAACTGATCTATTGGACCGCGCCCGTGACAAGGCCAATTCCATTCTCGACAGCCATTTCCCCAACTACTTCGGCGCCTCAGACGCTCAGGTGCGCGAAGAGTTCCCAATTGTGATGAGCGCAGAAAGCATGGCCCGCCGTGGATAACTCTAACGCCAAGCACTGGGACAACGACCATTTCCTGCACCCGTGGGAAGGAATGGCAACTTTGGGCAAAAGCGACCGCACTTTTATCGAAGGTGCCAGCGGCATCCATGTGGTTAACGAAATAGGCGAACGCTTGATCGACGGACCAGGCGGGATGTGGTGCACTCAGATCGGTTATGGGCGAGAGGAGATGGCCGAGGCCATGGCTGAGCAGGCTCGAAACCTCGCCTATTTCTCTCCCTTCAACAACGCCAACTCAACTGCCGCGCTGTTCGCACGCGAAATCGCCAAACGTGCGCCGGGCGACTTGAACAATGTCTTTTTTACCACCGGCGGTTCGACTGCGGTGGATACGGCTATCCGCTTTGTCCACTTTCGAAACAACCTTTTGGGTCGGCCCGAGAAAAAGAAGATCATTTCAAGGCAAAAAGCCTATCACGGAAGCACTTATCTGGCGGCCAGCGTCAGTGGAAAAGAGCGTGACAGGCTTTGGCTAGACAAGGCGGATGACCTCGCACATTTCCTGCCCGACGTGAATCCGCTCTACCGTTCACCTGGTCAAAGCGACGAGAGTTTTCTAAAGGAGAAAATTTCCGATCTTGAAAACGCCATTGTAGCTCTTGGCCCCGAAAACGTTGCCGCTTTTATCGCCGAACCGGTTCTGGCATCTGGCGGCGTGATCGTGCCGCCGAATGGATACCACAAAGGCTGCCTAAACATCTGCAAGAAGTATGATGTTCTATATATCTCCGACGAAGTGGTTACGGCATTTGGGCGATTGGGCCATTGGTTTTCGTCAGATGCTGTTTTCGGCATTCAGCCTGACATAATCACTTGTGCCAAAGGAATGACATCTGGGTATGCGCCGATGGGTGCCGCGGTTATCTCTGACCGATTGATCGCAGACGTTGGAGGAAAAGATGCGACCTTCTCAAATGGCTACACCTATTCTGGTCATCCGGTTAGCGCGGCTGCGGGTTTGAAGAGCATTGAGATCATAGAGCGGGAAAAACTTCTCGAACACGTTCAAAAGGTCGCTCCGGTTTTTCAGGATCAGCTGCAGCATTTGCGACAGATTGATATCGTTGCCGATGTGCGCGGGATGGGGTTGATGGGATGCGTACAATGCTCAGTCGATGGTGATCCCCGGAGTGATCTGGGATGCGACTACGAGATTGGCGGCCAGATCGATATAGAATGCCAAAAACGTGGGTTATTAGTTCGACCTATTATCAACATGTGTGTTCTTTCACCGCCCCTTATCATCAGCGAAAGTGAAATTGAGCAGATGTTTTCTATCTTGCGCAAGGGGCTTGAAGCGACACGAACGTGGCTTGGCGGAATCAGTGAACAATGAAGAGCTTGCGCCACTGTTGCGGATGTCCGCAGACCGGTATGCCACCGCAGCATTTGAATTCCGTCCTAAATGTCCGCAATGGGCCGTTGTCACACATCCCGACAAAATGACTTATCGGCAGCTTGGTCCGCAACTCGGACATAAAGCCTAATTTGCTGAATGCCCGGTCTCGGTG
>NZ_WQGH01000024.1:0-14778 GCF_013034585.1 Ruegeria sp. HKCCA5426 | reverse complement strand
GGGACATTGCATCACAGCACTCAGTCAGCGGCGTAACGGTGTATGATGCGGATGATCAACATGTGACCGGTTCGTGGGTCAATTGCGATGCCCTGTGCCTCGCTTAAGGGGGGAGAGAGCTTCATGGTATCCAACCTTGCCGTAAGGACGCCTTCTGAAGTGAACCAGGACAACCGTTCCGGATCATCTTCTACGGTCACGATCTGCCCCTTTGCATTGATCGCGATCCCTTCGGTATCCGCAAATCCACCTTCAAGTTCAAAGGGTGCTCCTGAAGTGACTCCTTCCTTCGTGACACGTTGGAGGCTGCCAAGACCGTCGCCTACCAACAAGTGATCTCCTTCGATAGCAATTGCCTTGATACGGAAGAGATCGCTGGATATGCGGCGCAACTCATCACCTTGCAATGTAACGAGAATGGCCTCGGGCCCCTCGTTGGCAATCCACAAGCCACAAAACGTTGGATCGTAGTCAAGGCTTGCCGGTTGGTTGAGCTCGTAGCGCCCAGTTTCGCGAAGCTCCAATGCCGTGGACGGAGAAGCCCCAGCGCAGATCAGTAAGGCAATGGTTCTTGCAAACACTCAGAATGCTCCCGGAAAGGTATGTTGTTTAAAAAAATACCTGATTATTGCGCCCCTTCAGTGAGAAAGAACAGCTCAATGGGCTGAGCAAGGCCACGTATTTCGTGATCCCCACAGCTAACGAACATGTTCGGTGAAGCACTTGCAACGGCTAACGTCGCCAACACTCTCTGACCAATTGATTTTGTTAAGTTTTCAATTCGGCTTGCGACGTTCACCGCACCACCCAAAACCGTAAAATCAAGCCTGCCGGGGCTGCCGATGTTACCGTAGCTGACCTGCCCAACGTTGATCCCAATTCCAATGTCCAAGGGCGGTTTTTGGAACTCGTCTCGTCTAGTGTTGAGAGCGTTCAAACCACTCAGCACACTCTGCGCTGCAAGAGCCGCCATTCTGCAACGGTCGGCATGGTTTTTTTGAGCTTCGATAGTGAAGATCGACAGGATGCCATCACCCATAAACTTGAGGACGTCTCCACCGTTGTCTTCCACGGCGTTGACCACCAGATCAAAATAGTCGCTGAGCGTGTCGAAGACTTCTTCTTCCGTAGAGGTTTCGGAAAATGCCGTAAAACCTCGCAGATCAGAGAACATAACCACGGCATCCAGAGTTGTTCGCTCACCGCGCTTGATGTTTCCGCTCCAGACTGCCTCGGAAGGCCCATCTCCTAAATAAGTTCGAAGTAGACCTTTAGACGATTTTCGCATCGTCACAGGTTCCAAGGCGCAAGAAAGGGCCGGTAAGACCGCTTCAATCAGCCTTAGATGTTCCGTCGAGAATCCATCCGGCGCCTGTGTAATGAACGTGCAACCATGCAGCGATCCATCACCATAATAAAGCAAAGTAGCGTAGTAGTCGGTGCCGCCTTGCTCTGCAAACTCTAAATAGGATGAATGCTCTGTTTCTGAGTCCAGTTGCTGAAGACTTTTGTGAAGCGGCTTTCTATTCGCCAGAATATACTCAAATGAGCTCCCAACATAACCATCCGTCAACGTCGTCTCATGGGTGACATCGTAGCTGTCGGTGCCGTTGGGCGTCCAAACCACGCCCCAAGCAATAAGCAATGGATTGGCAAAGCGTTGGCCAATGTTTACTCGCCACAGCGGAACTCCGGCTTCGACCAAGGAGGAACAAAAGTGTGACACCACTTTTACAGGATCGCCGGAGCTACGACCTTCTGTAATCATCCATTCGGTTAGTCGGGTGACTTCTTCCATGTACCCAAGTTAGTCGCTTGCAAAGGATGAGCAAAGGCTATTGGATTTGCATTGTCGCATGCTTTTTTGAGTCGCCTGATCTGGCTGGTTCAACGAAGATTGGAGCGTTGCACCCGGGCGACCTTCAGTAGAAACCAATCTCGCTGACATCTACGCTGGCCTCATGATCGTGCCCGAAGGCTACAACCCCAAATGAGGTTATTGCATCCGCATCGGGAATAGCGCGCAACATGGCACCTGAAGCCTTGAAGCCTGACAGAGGCAAATAGACTTCGGTCCAGTCTTCAGAAGTTGCGAACGCGGCCTGGTAGTATTGCCACGGAAGCACCGTGCCACGTGTTCTGAGGTGAACGAAGTATTGCTCGCCGTTCCCCCGTACCAATAGCTTGACGCCTGATACAGCCTCATCTAGTCGCTCAGACAACTTGCGTCGGAACTGGATGAAGCCCCCGTTGTTTTCTGTACTCACGGTTCCGGTCAGCCGCGCGAATGCAACATCACCTTCCGAACGAAACTGCACCTGTCCTGAGGAAACTCCTCCCATGACGGTGTCGGCAACGTAGTCCCAACGCGTCTCCGGAGACTTGGAAAAGTCTTCAGTCAGTTTTTCATCAGCCTGAGCCATTGTGCATCCGATGATAACAAAACCTGAAACAAGCCCGATGAAGTTTGCACGCATATTGTTCCTTGTCAGTTCAGTATCGCAATGGAGAGGTTCAGCGCCGTGGCAAATGCGACCCATGCAAAGTACGGCAGGAAAGCCAGTGCGGAAACCCGATCTGAATTCCTGACCCGAGCAATGAACATGACGATCACAGCCAACAACGCGACAATGATCACAAGGGCAAACCACGGCAGTTGCATTACGAAAAAGGCTGGCGACCACAAAAAGTTCAAACTCATCTGCGCCCACCACAGCTTCATGGCGGTCGAGCTTCGATCTGCTTCAAACTGACGCCAACCCGCCATGGCGATCAACACATAAAGCACCGTCCAAACCGGCCCAAAAATCCAATTTGGTGGATTGAAAGCCGGTTTAGAGAGCTGCGCATACCATTCGCCAGGTGCGGTCAGTGTTCCGATCAGAATGCCGCCTCCCAACATAAGCGCGAGGAATGCTATGCGGATCAACCAATTCGACATTGTAGGATGGCTTTCAGCAGTCCCTGGTCGTCACGTTTACAAGCGCGTCCGAAGAGAAGGTCGCAGTACTGGTCTCTTCCGCAACGGTATAGGACACCGTGGCGCCTTCGATCTCCGAGCCTGTAACAGTGATTTCGCGTTGCCCGATAGTATCATCGACATCGATGGTAAAGGCGAGTGTGTCCCCGGCTGCGAGGGAGGCGATTTCAAGTTCTATTGTATCTTGCCCGTCCACGACCGCTGGAATTTGCCGCAGAGCATCCGCACCCTCAACGAATTCGAGAGGCTGGAAGACCTCGACGCCCGCACCCTTTTCAGTAACGTCGAAAATCAGACGTCCCGCAGATTTCGACAAGTCAATTTTGAGGATCGAGGCTTCTACTTCGCAAGCTCCAACGTTTGTCAGAACAAAACGGTCCTTGGGTGCTCCTTCTATAAAGCGAATTTGTACACCGGCTTGAAGCGAAGTAGCTGCAAATAATCCAAGGGTCGCCGCGAGAATACTCTTCGGGAGCATATTTATCTCCTTGCTAAAGGGTTCTTGATAGATACGCTTCGGCGGGTTTCTTGGATCAGACTTATGCCCTCTGACTATCGTGGTTTAGCCGACAGGAGCTTTCAAAGCTCCATGCACCGCTGTCAGAACGGTTAAGTCAAAACATGCCATTGTCATTCTCGCTGTTTGCCGGAACCTCCTGAAGAACGTCCCAGTGTTCGACAACCTTACCTTCAGCATCCAGGCGAAAAATATCGATACCTGCGTACTCGAGACCATCAGGCCAGATTTGGTGGCAATGCAGAACAACGTGGTCGTCTTCAGCAAACGCACGTTTGATATCCACACGCTTTCCCGGATATTCGGCGGCCATGCGCTCGAAATATTCGATAAACGCTTGCTTGCCGTCGCCAACATGCGGGTTGTGCTGCGTATAGGTATCACCAACAAAGATATCTATGGCTTCCGCAGGCCGACACTCATTGAACATCATTTCGTAGAAAGCAATGACATTCTTCTTGTTGGTTTCGAGGTCCAGAATGCTGATCTCCAATTCGACGCTTGTACCGCCCAAAAATGTTGGTCCGGGTAATTCTTGGAAGCAACCCAGTAATGATCTCGATCACTAATCGGCAAGAATTTACGAGTTTAGTTTTGCGTTCCGACTATTTCGAGTGTTTGTCCCTTACTCGATTTCTTCAAAGTCTATGTGAATGTGATTTCCATCAGGATCGGCCACATGGATTTGGACCATTCGGGCGCCCGGGACGTCAGTTTTGCGGTACTTGATCTGATTCGAGCTCAGTTTTTCTTCGAATGCGCTCGAGCTTGAGCTTCACTTCGGAGCCGACATTTGGCGTTCCCTCGTGACCCACAAGATGAACCACTGCGTGATCACCCGCATACAACCAAGCTCCGGGGAACGGAAAATCAGGGCGGGTCCCGAGTTTCAAACCCAGGACCTCTTCATACCAAGCAACCATGTCAGGCAACCTAGTCGTCACGATGTTCACATGATCCAGCCGTTCAATTCTCATCTAAAAACCCTCAAGCACGAGCTTTCCTTTGGCCCTGCCGCTTTCAAGGATAGCATGCGTTTTCTTTAAGTTTGTAGCATTGATCCTACCAAGTGTATCGGTCGCTGAGGATCTTATCTTTCCGTCATCTATCAACCCAGCGACCTGATTCAGGATTTCGCTTTGACGGTTCATATCTCCAGTCGCAAAAAGCGACCGAGTGTACATGAACTCCCAATGCAATGAGATCGATTTGGGTTTGAAAGGCGCGATGTCGAAGGTTTCAGGATCATCAATCAACCCAAAGCGACCTTGAGGTGTCATCACCTCTCCAGCTTGGGAAGCATAAAGCAGGGAATGGTTTACCGGACGAACACTTCTCTGCTCTCAAATTGACGGTGGCGGCAGAGGCAGAAAAAAGGCCTGCATCGTCTCATCGCCGCGCTAGAGGAAATCGCTTCAGTGCAAGAATCCGACCCCCCTAGAACCGGGGATCCGGCAGATGACTAACACCTTCGGTTATGATGACATCCGCGGCTCCGTTGAGAAGCACCTCGGAAAAGACAATCTGGGCTGGGTTCGGATTGTCACCGAGTGCTTTGAAGCGATCAAGAAGCACTGCGACCGGCGTGAGGAAAGCTATCCATCGGTCGGCCAGATCAAGCAGAAATTCGGCTCGATTCGGATCTACATTGATGGGACGCAGTAAAACCCGCCTAGAGGTGCTGCTTTAACGGATGGGTGAATCCAATGCGCAAACTCAGAATGCATAGCGCATCCCGAATTCGGTGTAATTCTGGTTCAGTGTAAGATCGGCTTTCCGACTATCACGGATGACACGTTCAGCGTTGGGCAGATCGTTCGTTTTCGCGCGTTGCAACGCGGTTTTCGGATCAAATCCATGCTTGATCCAGCGGTGATGCAACCGCTTTACGAGTTCTTCCAAAGTTGGGCTGACAAAAACCGTTGCGGCATAGACATCCGCCAATGTTCTCCACGGGTCGCTATCCATCAGAAGGTAGTTCCCTTCAACAACAACAGTCCGAGTGTCGGGGTGAACCGCAATCGCGTTGGCAATGGCGAGATCCATTTGACGGTCAAATCTGGGGTGAAATGATTCATGCTGTGCGGATTGTAACTTTTTAATTGCATTGCAAAACCCAATTGCATCGAAGGTTTCTGGCGCGCCTTTTCTCGCCAGAAATCCTCGCGCTTCAAGTACACGATTGTCTAAATGGTAGCCATCCATAGGCACTAACGTGGCTAAAGGAACCGCCGAGTTCTGTTTTGCGTTCAGCGATTGCACAACGGATTCTGCCAGGGTCGACTTTCCGGATGCAGGGGGGCCGGAGATTGCGACAATCGTCCGAACCCCAACCTGCTTCCGGGAGGAGATCAGGTCGCACACGCGCTTTGCATCCTGCTCGATCACGCGGCGTCTTCTTTTGGTGGTTCTTTGGCGCCGGTCATAAAGGCCACGGCGTCGGACATCGTGTAGTCCTTGGGATCAATCGTGCAGAGCCTTTTACCGAGCCGGTGCACATGAATTCGGTCAGCGACTTCGAAGACATGCGGCATGTTGTGGCTGATCAAAATGATCGGAATACCACGCGCCCGTACGTCCTGGATCAGCTCAAGCACCTTGCGGCTTTCCTTCACGCCCAAAGCAGCCGTCGGTTCATCCATAATGATGAACTTGGTCGCAAAGGCGGCTGCGCGCGCAACGGCAACGCCTTGACGCTGGCCGCCAGACAGCGTCTCAATTGCCTGATTGATCGACTGCACTGTCATAAGGCCAAGCTCGGTCAGTTTTTCACGGGCGAACTTCTCCATAGCTGGCCGGTCGAGCTGACGCATGTATTTGCCCATGAACCCCTTTTTGCGGATCTCGCGCCCCATGAACATGTTGTCCGCAATCGAAAGGGCAGGAGACATGGCAAGCTGTTGATAGACAATTTCGATACCCATATTGCGGGCGTCGATTGGAGAGGTAAAGTTTACCTTCTTCCCTTCGATCAGAATCTCGCCCTCATCCGGGATGGTGGCCCCGCAAATCGCCTTGACGATGGAAGATTTACCCGCACCGTTGTCCCCAATAACTGCAAGGATTTCTCCTTTCCGCAGTTCAAAGTCGGAATGGTCGATGGCGGTGACGTGGCCATAGCGCTTCACGATCCCGCGCCCTTGGACGACTGGAGTTGTGTCTGACATTAGCCCGATACCTTTCTGATCCACTGGTCGACTGCGACCGCTGCGATGATGAGAAGACCGATCAACAGGAAGGTCCACTGCGCGTCTGCGCCGAGCAGCCTTAGCCCAAGAGTAAACACGCCGACGATCAGTGCGCCGAATAGTGACCCCAGAATGGACCCCCGTCCACCGAACAAAGAGATACCTCCGATCACAACAGCAGTGATGCTTTCAATGTTGGCCAATTGGCCGGACGTCGGCGAGACTGATCCGATGCGCCCAATCAGAGCCCAGCCCGCGAAGGCACAAATCAAGCCAGACAACATATAGACGGACATGAGTGTTCGATGGACGTTGACACCTGATAGTTCGGCCGCCTCAGGATCGTCACCCACGGCATAGACGTGCCTTCCCCAAGCCGTGTGTTTAAGTGCATAGGCCAACACAAAAATCAGGGCGAGCATGAAAATGACGCCGACAGTAAAGGTCGCTCCACCAATGCTGAACTTGGTTCCAAAGAATTGAAGGAAGGGAGCGTTGGCTTCGATATCCTGACTGCGAATAGTCTCGTTCGCGGAATACAGAAAGTTAGTCGCCAGTACGATCTGCCACATCCCTAGTGTGACAATGAAGGGGGGAAGTTTAACGCGGCTGACAAGCCAGCCGTTCAGTGCTCCGATCAAGGTTCCAACCGCAAGCCCGCACATTACAGCGATTGGCACTGGAATGCCGTATCGGAAAGAGAACTGCCCCATGATAACAGAAGAAAATACCATAATTGCGCCGACGCTCAGATCGATGCCGGCGGTCAGAATAACCAGGCTTTGAGCTGCGGCCACGATTCCGACGATCTGAACCTGCTGGAGGATCAAGGTCATGGCAAAAGGCGAGAAGAACTTCGATCCCAATAGCAGTCCGAAAATCAAAATCGCACCGACCAGAACGATAAGCGGCACAAAAGATGGGTTGACGTGGAGAAGATGCTGCAACCTCCCCAAAACGCCACGCCGATGGTCCTCAAAAGCTGCAACAGTTTCTGTCCTGCTGGCAGCGGATTCAAATTCCTTGGCGCTCTGGTTTGCTTCGGACATATCTCCCCCTTTTCGCGGGCGATGTAATGCCCACGAGATGAGTGTACAGGAAGTTTCGGTTTGCTGGTGAAAGGAGTGATGAGGCGCTCTCATGCACCTCATACATTAGGTCTGATTTAGCCCCAGCAGAGCTCCAAGCCTTCGGCGACCGAAATCGATTCCACGCCATCAACAGGTTGGTCCGTGATGAGAGCGACTCCGGTATCGTAGAAGTCTTTTCCGGGTGTGTTTTCTGGCTTTACGCCTTCCTCAGCCCACTTTTTAACAGCCTCGACCCCAAGCGAAGCCATCAAAAGCGGATACTGCTGACTTGTAGCTCCAATAACTCCGGCCTGCACATTTTGTACACCGGGGCAGCCACCATCGACCGAAACGATCAGCACATCGTTTTCACGCCCAATGGATTTCAGAGCCTCATAAGCACCTGCCGCTGCTGGTTCATTGATCGTGTGAACAACGTTGATCGTCGAGTCCTTGGCCAAAAGGTTCTCCATGGCGCGGCGCCCACCTTCTTCGTTGCCGTCGGTCACGTCACTGCCGACCAATCGTGCATCAGATTCATCGCCGATGACATTGGGGTCTGCCAGGTCCACACCGAAGCCGTCTAGGAAGCCCTGATTGCGGAGAACGTCCACGGTTGGCTGACTGACGTTAAGATCAAGCGTCGCAATTTTTGCGTCAGCCGCTGCGTCGCCCATCTTTGCCTTTGCCCATTGCCCGATCAATAGGCCAGCTTTGTAGTTGTCTGTCGCAAAGGTTGCGTCAGCGGAGTCAATCGGGCTTAGTGGCGTGTCCAGAGCGATAACCAGCAAGCCAGCATCACGCGCCTGCTGAACAGCGGGGACAATCGAACTTGTGTCCGAAGCCGTCAGGAGAATTCCCTTTGCGCCGTCGAGAATACAAGTTTCAATGGCCTGAACTTGAGTTTCATGGTCGCCGTCGATTTTACCGGCAAAGGCCTTCAAGGTCATGCCAAGCTCTTCAGCCTTGGCCGTTGCGCCTTCCTTCATCTTTACAAAGAATGGATTGGTATCTGTCTTCGTGATCAGACAAACGGTTTCTCCGGCCGCGTGGGCAGATGCGGCAGCCACCGTAAGCGCGGTAGCAGATGCGGCTATCTTGAATAGATTTTTCATGTAGTCCTCCCAGAAAATTGTTGATGCCCCGCATGGCAGGCCAACGAGACTCGCCCTCATCCTCCAATGAAGGTCTAATTCAAGAAACTGTGATTCTAGCCTTTCTGTCAATAAATAAATAAAGTTTATTTATTAATTTACCTAAGCACCTTTTCATAAGAAAATAAGGTGTTTATGTTCAGGCTATGGAAAGAGAGGCGCTCAACACACTGACCGGTGGGGTAAGTCAAAGCGGGGTTCGCGATCACAACGAACGTCTGATTTTGACAGTTTTACAACGGCATGGGCCCGCCGCAGGCGCCGACGTTGCGCGATTAACAGGCCTATCTCCTCAGACCGTATCAATCATTTTGCGCAAGCTTGAAAAAGACACAATTCTCAAGCGTGGAACCCCACTGCGCGGGAAGGTTGGAAAGCCCTCAATCCCTATGGAATTAAATCCGGAAGGCATCTTGTCGGTTGGGATGAAGATCGGGAGGCGTAGCGCCGATCTGCTCTTGATCGACTTTACTGGCACACCGCGTCGCCAACTTTCCACGACTTATGACTATCCGCTACCAGAGGTCATTTTCGGTTTTTTGGAGTCTGGTTTGGAAACGCTTCTGTCCCACGAGCCCCAGAGGCTTCGTGATCGTGTTTGTGGGATCGGTATCGGGACCCCATTTGAACTTTGGAAATGGCACGATCTGTCTGGGCTTGCTGCAAAAAAATTTCGGTCTTGGAGAAACGTGAATTTCTTTTCCGAGGTCGCCAAGTTCAGCGATTTGCCGGTTTTTGTGGTCAACGACGCAACAGCCGCATGTCACGCAGAGCATCTCTATGGGCGTGGGGCAGAATACCGTGACTACTTCTACTTTTTTATTGGCTCAATGATCGGCGGCGGTGTTGCATTGAACGGCACCGTGTTCGAAGGCAACCAAGGCAATGCCGGTGCATTGGGCGCCATGCGCACGACCGGTCCTTTGGGTGAGAGCCAGCAACTGATCGACACGGCGTCGCTGTTTTTGCTTGAGGACCGATTGATAGAAGCGGGTGTCGACCCGGGGATTCTATGGAAGAAGCCGCAGAATTGGAGCAGCATTTCTCGCTATGTAGAACCATGGATTGGCACCACGGCGCAAGAATTAGCTAAGGCCGCTCTTTCAATCTGTGCTGTCATCGACTTCGAGGCCATTTTTATCGATGGCGCGTTCCCGCCTGAAATTCGGGAAGAACTGGTGTCAAGGGTTCGCCGTTACTTAATCAACCAAGACAAACGCGGTTTGATTCCTCCGGTCGTGGAGGCCGCAGCGGTTGGGGAAAACGCTCGTGGCATTGGGGCGGCTAGCAGCCCAATTTTCCGCCAGTTTCTATTGAATACCAACGCTGGGCTTTCTGGAATGTAGCCAGAACTCATCGAAGTCAAAGTTTCAAAGTAGGAAGAAGCCGCTAGTAATGCTTTAAGAGACCGCTTTTGAACGCTGCTTTGGCACATGCGAGCTCAGCTTGAATTGGACCAAATACCGGCCGCGAACAACCGCTTTGAAAGACTGCGTCGCAAGCTTATCACTTAGCACCTAACGTCGGTTATAGTACGAACATGACTAGAGATATCTAGGCTAACGCTCATACAGTCGCTGATGCCCTGACTTATGACCAGCAGATATCCAAACTGTCTTCAGAGGCGGAGTAGTTAGCGCTCCAATCTGTCAAAGCCAACAGATTGGAGCGCTAGCTGATCTGCGCAAGAGAACGCCGAAAAAGCCGTAAACTCATTAACAACAAAGCCGTTCCCAACAACGTCATTCAAACGAATTCCGGCCAGACAGTCTCAATACCAGCGCCTTTGAAAACAATAGCCTGACTTGCTGACATGTAGTGGCGTGACGGCAGAACCAAAGTACCTGCCTGCAACCACGCCGGCTGCCCTTCAATTGGGGTCTCTCCACCTGACAGCATTAGCATTGGCAGCACAATCAACATGACCAGAAGCGCGAACTGCGCCATAGAGCGCGCAATGGTTGCCAGAAACACCCCAAGCGCCGTCGCAGTAAAAAGAAACAACGCCGTGCCAACCAAAAACAACATCTTGGGTCCAGCGATACTAATGCCCAGAGAACCCTGCATCACAAAGGTTAGTGAAAGACCAGTCGCGACCAAAACCACTGCTGCATTCGCCCAAATCTTGGCAATGGCAATGTCAAATGGAGCAAGCAGCGTAATTTGCGCTACCAATAGACATGAATGGAGACCGCAGACTTTCCGCAGTACTCTCGGCCGATGTAGTAAACTACTCAGGCCAGATTAAGGCAGATGAAAATAGGACTCTCAGCGAACTTCGTGTTCTACGTCGAGAGTTATTTGATCCTTTGGTTAGCGATCATCGAGGTAATGTCGTTAAGAGGATGGGTGATGGATGGATAGTCGAGTTTAACTCGGTATCTGATGCAGTACGATGCGCCCTTGATCTTCAAAGCCAGGTGTCAACTCAGTCCTCATTGAAACTACGAGTGGGTGTGCATCTTGGAGATGTCGTATTCGACGAAGATGACATTTTCGGCGATGGCATCAATCTATCTGCACGTCTACAAGAGGCTTCCAACGAAGGGGCTGTGTTAATTTCAGATGTCGTCCATCGCAGCCTTGACGAGCGCCTCGCTGAGCAATTTTATCGCGCTGGAGAGCGACAGTTTAAGAACGCGCCGTCACCAATAGAAGTTTTCCAATGGTCGCCGCCAGGTTCTGCCCCACCGCGAGTAACTCCGGCTAGCCATACAAAGTCTCTGCTAATCGGCGTCTTACCTTTCGATAATCTCTCTTCTGACCCCGATCAGGAGTTTTTTGCAGATGGAATTACCGAAGAGATCATCACCACTTTATCAAAACTCCCGAATTTACTGGTCGTCGCGCGTAACTCTACATTCGTCTACAAAGGTCGCTCCGTTGACGTGAAACAGGTCGGTCTGGAGCAGGGTGTCGATCTTGTTCTTGAGGGAAGTGTCCGTCAAAGCGGTAACCGGGTGAGGATCACAGCACAGCTAATCGATGCAAAGTCCGGCATGCATATTTGGGCAGACCGCTATGATCGCCTCATTGAAGATGTATTCGAAGTTCAGGATGAAATCGCACTTAGGATTGCAACCGAGCTTCAAGTCGAACTGTTGGCGGGAGAAATGGCTCGTTTCAGAGGATCCGGCACAAATAACCTAGGCGCGTGGACTGCTCAACTAAAGGCCGTTGAGGCTTCGCGCAGAATTACCAGGGAAGCTCAGGCCGACGCTCGCCGATTTGCACAACAGGCAATTGCACTCGACCCGGGTTACTCGGCTCCGTATTGTACTTTGGGATTCATTTGCACTGTCGAAGCACGACATGGATTTGTTGCTGACCGGCGTGCCGCGCTAGCGGAGGCTCGTGACTGCGCTCAGCGAGCTCTGGAAATAGACAGCTACAACCCAGAGGCTCACGCTATTGCGGGTTTTGCGGATGCAATCGATGGCAAGCTGGTTTCGGCTATCGAGAAGTTCAACGAGGCACTAGCGCTGAATCCAAACCACGCTGACGTGGCTGCCAGACTGTCAATCACCCTAGCTTTCAATGGCCAGGCAAATGAAGCGATCCAAGTCGCACAACAAGCCATTACCCTGAACCCTCACTATCCAGGTTGGTATGCAGGCGTTCTGGGTTTAGCCTTTCGACTCGACGGTCAATACGAGGAAGCCAAGAAAGCATTCACCGAATATGGTCAAAGGGTTGAAGGCTTTGGTCACCTCGACCTCGTAATCGTCCATGTAGAGACGGAGAACCTTGAGGCCGCTCGCGATGAAGCACGGAATGTGATGAAATACCGCCCTCAGTTTTCCATATCGGACTGGGCGAAAACTCAACTTTTCTCTGACAGAGAAAGGCTGGAGAAAGACTGTGCGTCCTTGCGACTAGCCGGTTTGCCTGAATAAGAGCAGGGTTTCGCAGTAGCAGGTTGGTTTGTGATGGAAACCGATCTCACACGTTTCCGATTTGGGTTCGCGATGGCCTTGCGCTTCTAGGTGCCTTGGCGGTGGGCCGCAGTCCAAACCGGATAATCACAAATGGGCCTAGCAATTTCCCGGTTGCGGAGGAAAGCTGCCCTTCGCGGTTAAACAAACCAAGCCAAAATTTTGGCCGATTATCCGCAGGAACTTGAAGCTTAATTTATTTGATCACGCGGGCTTTATCAGTGTTTCCAGATATTCTCGAGTGTTGGCGTCCCACGAGCTGGGGTCCTCTCCATGGGCGACCACCGCGTGCAGTTCCATGAGCTTCCAGACTTCGTCCTTGGTCGCAGCAACTACTTTGCCCGGGCAGGCCTCCATGCCCTCGCAATCCTTGCAGGCATATGAATGCAGTTTCTCAACGACCTTAACCGCATACGGCAGAGCGAAGCGCTAGGGTGCAACGACCGAAAGACCGTTGCTTCAGTCTTCAATTATCTGACGACTTTTTCTCATCGTAGTCCCTAAGAAGGGCATGTGTGAATTGTACAAACAGCGTGATGAAGACCCCGACGCCTACGAAAATATACAACACGGTAAAGAGTTTTCCTGTGTCGGTTACGGGCGTTAGGTCACTGAGGCCAACCGTAGAAATAGTAGTTGCACTGAAGTACAGCGCGTCCACCCAAGACCACCCCTCGACGCTGACATAAAACAAAGTTCCGGAAAGCAACAAGAGTATTGCAAGGGTAAGCGCTCCGCGGAATCTAGGGCTACTCCACGAGCGGACAATCGCTTTTAAGAGCCTGTAGAAATTCAAAAAAAAATGAAAACATTCCGCCGTCCAATCCATAGTTCTGTTTGGCAAATCGTTGAGGTGCCATTGCAATCCGTCAAGGGAACTCTGCTACATCGGAGCCGAGATTCGTATTAATCGGTTTTCGGCAGAACTAAAAAGACAACCGGTCAAATGGGTACAGAACGCTCAATTTGCTCTGATGGTAAAATTCCATATATGCTTTTGTACAGGCTCCCAAATCGTCCCAAATCGGTGAATCCGTGAGCGAGCGCCACTTGCTTCACCATGGGTTTTTGCTGAGACGCCTGAACAAGTTCATCATGGACATTGGCCAGTCTTTGAAGAGCAAAAAATCGTGCTGGTGTTTCACCCGTTACGTCGCGAAATGCTGAGATCAATGTTGGCGCGCTTACCGCGGTTACTCGACACAGATCTGCCACTGATGGCCTTTTTGACAAGGCGGAAGAATAGTACTCTCGTGCTTTTGAGACCAAACCCACTTTTTGAGACCAAGTCGCTTTGCGTGCATTCCCACTATTCAGAGATAAGGCAAAGAAGATCGCAAGCGTCCTTGCAAGACGCGCCTCCAAATCACTCTGGGTATATTGACCATCGGCTTGGTTCATTATGCAGCTAAGTGTTCGCACCAAAGCTGCGTGAAAATCAGAAGACAGTTTCACGATAACCGTTGGTCCGCGAAAATCCGATGTATTTCTGCCGGAAAAAAGTTGAACCTCTTTGAGAAATCGTTGCAAGGGCACACGACCACATAACGAAGTTCGATTGCGCGCGACTACCTCGGTTTCCGATGCAGTGAAATTGAAGAAAACGGAGTTTTCTTTCAAAGGAACGCTACTTACCGTCCATAACTCTGAAGCGCAGATTGGTACAGTGAAATTAGCGAAGCTTTCACTTTGTGCGGTTCTCACCAATGCATTGGGCTTGAAGCGGATACTAGACAAACGGGAAAGCCCTAAACGAGCTGTGAAAATTGCGCCTTCGTCAGCCCCCTTTCCCAACTGTATCACATCGCCATCGAAAACCTCTCCTGTCATTGCTTCACGTACGGTTGCCGCAAAAAGCTCCGGTTTGCCTTCGCCAAGTTCCTTAAAAAAGTTCATATCGATTTTCCTCGGTGCATTGGCTCCAATCGGTACAT
>NZ_WQGH01000023.1:0-17194 GCF_013034585.1 Ruegeria sp. HKCCA5426 | reverse complement strand
TGGCCACAAGAGAGCAAATGATCGCAAAAACAACTGAGCTGAATAAGCGCATTTTCGACACCCTCATGGGAACTGAGTATGTTGCCACTCGATCTTATTATGAGGTTCGAATAATTGAACTTGTTGCAACGTAAGTTATTTCAAGAGTGGTGCTTTCTAGAAACAGAGCAAACAGTCTGTGAATGCGCCCACTCTGTCGCTGTAAGCAATGCAACTCCCATGCATCGAATATTGCCTGTCGCCCCCTGATGACGAAGCTCACCTTCTTGCGGGCGTATCTACAGGCGGGTTGGGTGCGGTCATTCCGCAAGTTGCGCATCGAAACAGCCAAAAGCTACGTTCTGAGCAGTGGGTCACAGCTTAGTCGCGCGGAACGCCTTTGGCGTGTCCGGCGGCATCGACCACGCGTTCGTCACCCGCTCTTATGCACTGTGCCGGGAATTGGCCCCCGAGTTCCTTTCTGGGAGATGTCATCCAATAGGCCCGTTGCCAGGGCGTCATTTCACAGGGCAGCGCCTTGAGGACTTTTTCCATCAGCGGCAAAGGGGTCCCGTCCTCGGCGAACTGAAACGAGGGGAAGGCGTCAGTCCCGTCATGGGGCACGGACATTATTTTTCCCGTTCTCTTCCAGATATCTCCGATCCTCGTGATCTGCCAGGATCCGTTCTTCCATTGCGCATGAACCGATGCGTCATCCAGCAAAGGGTATTTCTGCGCGAACTCGTTTCTTTGAAGGTCAGTGGTGGCGCTGCAATGCGCGCCAATATGCGAAGGGTACATCTATCAACTCATAAAACTCATTAAACATTCTCGGATCATAATGCCCGAAAGTGATTCCCGGCAAAATGAAACTGATCACTCAGCAGACTCAATTTCTTAGCGTGGCGCGAAAACACAGTTTGATGGGGCGTCCAACGCAGCGGTCTGACAATAGGCTAAGGCATTGGCGCGTTGGAATTTGATCCTAGCTGCCGTGTTCTTTCAGAAAGGGTCCGATTTCCTGAAAGAACTCATCAAACCCCGCATGACCCCGGATCATGCAATGGTTCGAACCGGGAAGCTCGACGAACTCGGCTGTGGGAATTTCACGCGCAGTTTCCCGGCCTTCGCTGATCGGGGCGGCCAAATCGCCCTTTGCGTGCAGGACCAGCGTTGGGACACGAATGCCCTGCGCATCGGCGCGCGCATCTACATGGGCGTTCATTTCCATGATGCGAAGCGCCGTTTCAGGGCTGGCGGAAATGCGTTGCATTTCATCAAAGCTGGCCCCTTCTTCCGGCGTGGCATCAGGCATATAGCATGACGTAAAGAAGTGGCGGTAAACCGGATTGGGTGACCCCCAGCCGGTCGATACCATGGCGCGTGACGCTTCATAGAATTGCTCAGCCTCTGCGTCACCGCGAGACATACGCCCTCGGACGTAGCCTCCGAGAAGGACAAGAAACTTGACGCGCTCGGGGTATTTTGCGGCAAACCGGACGGAAAACGCCGAACCCTGACTGATCCCCAACAGCCCGAAACGCTCCAGCCCGGCGGCGTCGGCAACGGCGACAATGTCATCAATCATCCGGTCCTCGGATATGTCGTCAACGTCCCAATCGGACAGGCCATTGCCCCGCTGATCGAAACGAACCAGTTGGCACAGTTTCGACATCTCGGACAGGAAATCCCCCCAGACCGGGCTGGTCCATTCGTATTCGATGTGGTTGAGCCAGTTCGGAGCCTTCAGCACAGGCGTTCCCTGCCCGGTGCTTGCCCATGCAAGGTTGACCCCATCCTGTGACCGGCAGAACTTGACGCGCTGCTGCAGCGAAATGTCGGGCGCTTTTCGTTGCCGGGGCGCTTGTGGCGACCAGTGCCAGACACGGATCGGACGGCTGATATTCTTGACACGTTGGCCGCCCATGTCCCGAAACGGGGCATCGACCCTGTCTTGGACGGCCTGATGCACGATATCAGAAACGCAGACACCGCCCGGTTCCGCAAGACCTTCCAGTCGCGCCGCCACGTTCACCCCGTCGCCGAATATGTCCCCGTCATCGAAAATGACGTCGCCCAGATTGATACCGACGCGAAACCGGATTCTCTGATCGTCCTCCAGTTCGGTTTCGTTCTGGTTCATGGCCTTCTGGATATTGACGGCACATTTGACCGCGCCCTGCACGGACTCAAACGTGGCAAGCATGCCGTCACCGGTGGTTTTCACGATACTGCCACGGCTGCGTGCGATTTCGGGGTCGATCAATTCCCGGCGGTATTTTTTCTGACGAGACAGGACGCCCAGTTCGTCAAATTCCATTAGCCGAGAGTAACCCACCATATCGGCGGCAAGGATGGCCGAAAGCCGCTGTTCCATATCCGTCTCCTCCAGAACGCCAGCGAGAAGGTGCAGTTCAATGCGACCAGTATACCCGAAATCCGCCCGCGCGGGGTTTTGATTGAGGTAGAGAGCTATCCGTACTGGATAATGACAGCTTCAAAATCCCCGGGGCTGGTGACAATGGTGTGGTGACCTTTGCCATGGGTATCTTCCATATGCCACACGTCCCCAGGGCCGATATCGCGTATGTCGCCATCGCTTGCGGTAACCCGAACAGACCCGGACAGGCAGACAAGCTTCTGCGCGACAGGCGTTGGATGGACGGGTTCGTCCCACCCGGATTGCAACCGTAGAAACATAAATTGAGTGGCAGGCTCGGGGTCAGATACTTCGATGGCCTTGGCAGGCGGGGCAAAGCTGCGTTCACGCAGCGGGACGTCGATGTCGGTCCAATGGCTTTCCCCGTCAGCGTCGGCATACAGCTTGAAATACTTCATGGCTTTGCTCCTTCCTGTACTGGGCTAGCGTGCCGGGTCGTTCTGTCCCTAAAGCTGTGATCCGATGGGCAGAACCGCAAAGAAGCCGGCCAGAATATGATCCCATACGGACCCGGTCGGTTCCGCATCATATTCCGCTATGGTGCCGTCCTCGTTCTGGGTGGTCCATTTCAACTGGCCGGCCCTTTCGATTGTGACGCTGTAGGTATAGGCTGGCAAAGCGTCATCAAGCGCGGTCATGGTCTGCGTGGTCAGCGCGGCCGAGTCGATCAGAATACCCATTTCGGTGTTGATGTTGACCGATCGCGGATCCCAATTGAAAGACCCCACGAATAGGTAACGGTCATCTACCATAAACGCTTTGGAATGCAGGCCCGAACGTGATTGCGCCCAGTTTATGCCCCGCCGTTGAACCTGATAGGCGTCTGGGCGCAGCTCGTAAAGCTCAACCCCGCCGCGCAACAGGGCGCGGCGTTTCTTGGCATAGTGGGCATAGACCGGGGCGACATCGTTGGAGGCCAGCGAATTGGTGACGACTTTAACCTCGACGCCGCGGTTTTCCATCTCGGTCATCCATCTGACGCCATTATTGCGCGGCACGAAATAAGCCGAGATAATATTCACCTCGCTTTTGGCATCTTCGAAATACGGCAGCAGTTGCGAGGCAAGAATGGGGTCCGTGCTGTCTGCACCGGCCGCTTTGGACGGCGGGTCGGCGTAAAGCTGTGCGGGAACCCAATCCAGCCTCAGCGCCCCATCCGCAAAGTTTTCTTTCGCTGATCTGCGCAAGGCTGATCCATAGGGCGTCGGCTTTGCCTCCTCCACAAGTTCGGTCAGGCGGATACGGGCGTCGCTTAACGAAATGGTTTCGGGGTCTTCGATGACAACGCGCGCTGGGACCGCAAAGTCGCTGTTCCAGTAGGCATCAAAGCTGTCCGAGACCTGACGCACGACAGGGCCTGCCGCAAGCACATCAAGGTCTGCATAGTTCATTTCTTCGCGGGCCAGAAAATATTCGGCGCCAATGTTGCGACCACCTACGATGGAAAACACATTGTCGGCGGTCATCGACTTGTTGTGCATGCGGCGATTGATGCGTTTGAAGTCGGTCAGTCCGGCGACCAGCAGACTTTGATCCCGCCAGAATGGGTTGAACAGGCGAATCTCGATATTCTCGTGCTTGTCCAACGCGGCCGTCATCGCGTCGTAGCTGGACGTGTCCATATCATCCAGCAGCAGGCGGACTCGCACGCCCCTGTCGGCGGCCTGCAGCAGGCTGGCGGCAAACAGGTGCCCCGTCGTGTCATTGTGCAGCAGGTAATACTGCGCGTCGATTGTCTGCTCTGCAGCTGAGGCAAGCAAAAGGCGCGATACAAGCGCCTCTTCTCCGTCACTGATGAGCTTGACGCCGGACCGACCGTCCCTTGGGTCGCCCAGTCGTTGCGCCGTTTGTGACAAGCTGCTGTTCGGGCGAGCCGAAACCGAAGTTGTTACGGTCTTTTCATATGTCCGTTGTGTTTTGGCACAGGCGGCCAGAACCACGGCGCACAAAAACAGACCCCCAAATAACCGCGGCTTCATGCAAGTCCTCCAACCATCCTGTTGATAGTGACACGGTGAAGGGGAGGTGTTGCAAGTCTGTTCCGGGTTTTGCCCGGCGTTTCCGGGGCCGTTGTCACCTGGGCGCAATGCCTTGGTTCAGGACAGGTCTTTGAACATATAGGTTGTCGGCTCCAACCGGTTTTCGAACGGGTTCCGGCAATAATCCGGTATTTCCCCGGCGATCTGAAAGCCAAGGGATTGATACAGGATAAGCGACGGGTCCGTGCTGCGCGTATCCAGAACCAGCATCGTTCGACCCAGTCGTCGCGCCCGTTCTTCTAGGGCGGCCATCAATGCGCGACCCAGCCCTTTGCGTCGGGCTTTAGGGTGAACCAACAGCTTGGCCACATCTGCCCTGTGCGGCTGGTTAGGCATGGTCGCGGGTATCAGTTGCACGGTCCCTACAACCCGGCCTGCGTCCCGTGCGGCAAATACGTCCAAGGCACCTGATTGCGCGCTGGGCCACACGTGCGTTCGCCAATAATCCCGTGCCTCATCCGGTGAAATGGGTAGAACGAATCCAACGCTGGCGCCGTCCTGTACGCAGGCATGTAGGATGTCGGACAGATCGTCCAACGCTTCGTCGAGTTCCCTTTCCACAAGCCGTGAGATCATATTAGCACCAACAAATATCGTGCACCCCGGGTCGCGGGCGTTTCAAATCGCGTGGGGCCGGACAGGTGATACCGCAGGCAGTCCCCCCCGGTGAGCGTATGTGCAACGCCATCCACGCTCAGGGTCAGGGCACCATCAAGAAGGATCAGGTGATGTTCCTGCCCAGGTTTGGGCGGCGTGTCATAAGTGATCACTGTGTCGGGTGGCAGGTGCCCCTCCAGCACTTCGCCACTCAGCCCGGTGGCCGGAGGCGAGACAGACCGGCGCGTGAACCCGGTTTCCGGATCACGCCATTCCGGTTGATGTTCAAATGGCACGCGAGGTTCAAAACTGTCCTCGACCATCATCAGCAGGCGCGACATCGGCAACCCGTAGGCGGCGCAAATCCGGCCAAGCGTTTCTGCAGAAGGGCTGACATCACCCTTTTCCATGCGGGACAGCGTTGCCCGGCTGACCCCGCTTTGATCTGCCAATTGGTTCAGCGATAAACCCCGCGCGCGGCGCAGCTCATTCAGCCTTTTGGCAAGGCGATGCGATATGTCATGCATCATAATCAAAAGTGAGAAAAATTTTCATATATGAGAAGTATGCTGAAAACATAGCAATATCAACAAAAAAGGGCGCAGAATTCTCTGCGCCCTTGTTCGTGACTTTGTTGGACTGATTACTTCCAACCAACTTCGTTGAAGATTTTCTGCGCCTCGGGGATGTTCTTGGCGACTTCGGACAGGTTCACCTTGTCTGCTTTGAACTCGCCCAGCGATGCGACGTTGTCGGCCAGCGCCACACCTTCCACGGCGGGGAATTCATCATTGCCGTTCGAGAAATAAACCTGCGCTTCCTCACCGGCGAGATATTCCAGGAACTTTACCGCGTTCTCTTTGTTCGGCGCGTGGGCGGCAACGCCTGCACCCGACAGGTTCATATGCGCGCCTTCGGCGTCCTGTGCGGGGAACTGCACGCCGATCATGTCGATATCTGCGCTCAGGCCCTTCACATCTTTACGCAGCGCGCGGGCGAAGTAGTACGAGTTGGAAACGGCGATCTCACATTCACCCGAGACAATCCCGCGTAGTTGGTCAGTATCACCGCCCTGCGGGTCTCGTGCCATGTTTGAAACAACGCCTTCGGCCCATGTTTTTGCGGCCTCGGCACCGTGATTGGTGATGATCGATGCCAACAGGGTCTGGTTGTAGGTGTTGCTGGACGATCGGATGCAGACCAGACCTTTGTATTCCGGCTTGGCCAGATCCAGATAGCTGGCGGGCGGATTCGCGACATCGGCCTTGTCAAAGAAGATGATCCGCGCGCGCTGTGAGAAGCCGTACCACTGGTTGTCTTCGTCCTGTAGATTGGCCGGGATGCGTTCTTCCAGAACCGCGCTGTCGATCGGTTGCAGGATGCCGGCGTTCTTTGCGCGGGCCAGGCGCGAGGTGTCCACGGTCAGCAGGATATCGGCGGGCGAGTTCGCGCCTTCGGCCTCCATACGGGCGATCAGCTCGTCGGCCTTGCCTTCGATACGGTTGATGGTGATGCCGGTGGCGTCTTCGAAATCGGAATAGAGGCGCTCGTCAGTGTCGTAATGGCGCGAGGAATAGAGGTTCAGTTCCCCCTCGGCGGCGGCGGAGGTTGAAATCAGGGCCGTCAGAGCGGCGGCAACGCATGTAGAGGATTTCAGCATCATATGTCCCAACAGTGAAATTTCGTGCCGGGCTATAACCCGACTGATTTGGTCAATTAAACGATTCTCAGGGGGATGCAAGGTAATCTGACAAATTTACTTGGGAAAATGATCGCTGATACGGGTATTTACCGTGCCTGGGTTTTTCGTTTTTCTTGGTGGCGGGCCCGGAAACGGCTAAATTGCCGGGAAGCTTCCAGGTGATGACTGCGGATTGTTTGTACTGAGCGCCATGCGAAGGGGCACATTTGATGACGGAAACGCTGGCTGAAAAGCTGGAGAAATCAAACCTTGGTCACTGGATGGCCCGGTTCGAGGGATTTATGGTTTTCATTGGCGTCGTCGGCCCGTTTGCAACGCTGCCGCAGCTCATGAAGCTGTATTTCACGCATTCCCAGCACGCAAGCGGTCAGTCCCTGTTGTCATGGTCCCTATACGCAGTGCTTTCGATGCTGTGGTTTTTCTACGGTCTGGTTGTGGGAAAATTACCGATCTATGTGGGCAACGGAATTTCAATGGTTCTCAACATTCTGATGGTCATCGGTATCTTGATCCATGCAGGGATCACGTTCTGACCTGCCAACAAAAAAACCGCGCTCGGAGGCGCGGTTCTTTCTATTCGAATTAAGCGGTTCTTAGCCCTGGCGAGCTTTGAACTTGCGCTGCGTCTTGTTGATCACGTAGACGCGGCCTTTGCGACGCACAATCCGACAATCACGGTGCCGGTTCTTGAGCGAGCGGAGCGAGTTCTTGACCTTCATGGGTCTGTCTCCAATCTGCGGCGCCTTCATCAAAGACGTGGCCAGCGCCTGGGTTAATCGGGTGCCCCGGATAACCGGAACAGTGAAATCATGGTGGGCGGTACAAGGATCGAACTTGTGACCCCTTCGATGTCAACGAAGTGCTCTACCGCTGAGCTAACCGCCCACTTACCTTTGCGTGCCCTGCCCCATAACGAAATGGGGCGCGGAACCCCGCGCCGGTAGCGGGGTCTATAAAAGGAGTCGCAAAGGGGTTCAAGGGGTTTGGAAGAACTATTTTCCGGTCTATGTTGGGCGCGAACAAGGAGTCGTTATGCAGAACACAGCCTATGTATTGGATTTGCCCGCCAAGCGCACGTCTTGTGTTGTGTTTTCCTCTCCTCATAGCGGTCGGAATTACCCGCAATCGTTGCTGCAGCGGACGGTTCTGAGCCGGGATGTGATTCGATCCTCGGAAGATGCCTTTGTGGATCAGTTGTTTTCGCCCGCTGCCGAATGTGGCGCGCCGCTGATCTCGGCGACTAAACCCCGCGCCTATCTGGACCTCAACCGCAGTGCCGAAGAGCTGGACCCGGCTTTGATCGAAGGCGCGCGCCGTCAGGGTCACAATCCTCGGGTTACATCGGGGTTGGGTGTGATTCCACGCGTCGTTGCGAATGGGCGCGCGATTTATCGTGGCAAGCTGACGATGGACGAAGCGCGTCTGCGTATCGATACCTGTTGGCGACCCTATCATGCACGCCTGAAGTCTTTGCTGAAGGAATCGCTGGATTCTTTTGGACAGGCGATTTTGATCGACTGTCATTCAATGCCGCATGAGGCGGTCGCAATGGCAGGGACCAACAGCACCCGCCGACCACAGATTGTTTTGGGGGATCGGTTTGGCGCGTCTGCCTCGCCCGAGATTGTGGATCGGATCGAAGCGGCGTTTGTCTCGGCCGGGCTGACGGTCGCCCGGAATGCGCCGTTCGCGGGAGCCTATGTTACGCAAACGTATGGGCGGCCCGGACGCAATCAGCACGCAATTCAGATTGAGATCGACCGGTCGCTTTATATGGACGAAACGCGGATTACGCCAAACGCCAATTTCGCTCCGTTTCGGGAAACGCTGCGGCAGGTCATCATGGAAATCTCACAGATTGGCGACGAGTCTGTGCGGCTGGCCGCGGAGTAACCTCATCGTAAGGCGCGACCCTTGACGATGGCGTCGGTTCCGAAGCGACGCCGGATTTCGTCCGTGGCGCGTTCGGCTTGCGATCGCTGGGATGCGCCCGGATCCAACAAGTCGCCCGAGATATCAGCCTGATCTTCAGAGCAGAGATCGGAAATGCTACATCCCAACAAGCGATACGGACCTTGATCGCCCACCTGATCGAACAGCCCGCGCGCGGTGCGGTAAATACGATCCGCGATCTGCGTTGCATCCCGCAGCGAAACGCGCCGGGTTAGTACTTTGTGGTCGGCTTTTTTCAGCTTCAGGGTCACGACGCGCCCCGCCAGCCCTTTGGCTTTGGCCCGGTCAGCCACTTTTTCCGCCATGCGCCACAGGTGGCCATCCAGAATATCCAAATTGGCCGTATCTTCAAAAAACGTTGTTTCGTTGCTGATGGACTTCATCGGTTCATGCGCGGAAACACGGCGTTTGTCCTGCCCGCGCGCCAGATGCCAAAGCCGATAACCCATTGACCCAAAGCGCGCGGTCAGCGCCTCTTGGTCCCAGCGCAACAAATCCGAGAATGCGCGGATACCGGCGCGATCCAGCGACTCTTGCGCGGCGGGGCCGATGCCCCAGATCAGGCGGACGGGCTTGTCGTACAGAAAGGATGCCGTTTCCGCCTGCCCGATCACCGAAAACCCGCGTGGTTTGTCCAGATCCGAGGCAACTTTTGCCAGGAACTTGTTATGCGACAGCCCGATCGAACCTGTGACGCCCAGTTCATCCTTCATACGCTTTACAAGGCCTGCCAACATTACTGCAGGCGGCGCACCGTGCAGGCGTTCCGTGCCAGACAGGTCCATGAACGCCTCGTCCAAGGACAAGGGTTCGATCACGGGGGTGAGCTCATCCATCATGGCGCGTATCTTGCGCGAAACCTCGGCGTAAACTGACATGCGGGGCTTTATCACGACGGCCTCCGGGCAGAGTTGCAGCGCCTTGAACATCGGCATCGCCGATCGCACCCCGCGGATGCGAGCAACATAGCAGGCGGTTGAAACAACACCGCGTTTGCCCCCGCCGATGATCACCGGCTTATCCACAAGTTCCGGGTTGTCCCGTTTTTCGACCGAGGCATAGAAAGCATCACAATCCATATGCGCAATTGACAGGTCGAACAGCTCTGGATGCGATTTGATCCGGGGGCTGCCACAGGCACCGCATCGGTGAGCATCCGAGGATATGGACAGGCAATCTCGGCAAAAGCCGGGCATCGGGCACTTCCCCTAAACGTCAGTGCAAATCGGAGGGTCACTTATACCACTCTGCCTCGTCGGGCAAAGCGCGGACAGGTGCAAATCGTGAAAATTGTTTTCGAAAGAAGACCCCCCGCAAGTGGGCGGGGGGAGGTAACGGACCTCAGGAAGATACGGTCCGCGGGGAGTATCACAAGCCTAGAATCGCGCAAAAACCCGCGTTTCGATAGGACCTAGATCACATAACGAATTCTCGTATTTTTCATGTGTGTTTTGGGGCACAGGGACGATTTGGCGCGGAGCGCGGGAAAAGTGACGTGAGGTCAAGTTGTTGTCGGTCGTTTTTGTGCGATTTTCCGGGCGGTTCACTCGGTCCGTGGCCGTGGCTCCAAAGAAATTAACATGCCTATTTTTTAGTCAGCCGCGGTTGGGCTTGGCTGCTTGAAGCTATGAAAGTTCGTTCAGAATCGCGTCAGCGGCGGCTTTGGGATCGTCTGCGCGATAGATCGGGCGGCCAACCACGACGTGATCTGCCCCGTTAGCGATGGCGTTTGCGGGGGTGGCCACACGCTTTTGGTCGCCAAGCTCGGCCCCGGCGGGGCGAACGCCGGGTGTTACGATCAACCGTCCCTCGGATTGGGGCAGGGCGCGGATCAAAGCAGCCTCTTGCGGGCTTGCGATGACACCGTCCGCCCCGGCCTCAAGCGCGCGCGCGGCACGTTCAACAACCAGGTCCTGCACGTCACCGTCTTTCAGCAGGCTCGCATCCAGATCATCGCGGTTCAGCGAAGTAAGGATTGTGACGGCAAGGATCTTCAGGTCCTTGCCTGCAGCGCCTTCTTTTGCGGCGCGCACTACATGGGGATCTCCATGCACCGTCAGAAAGTCCAGATCGAACTGCGCCAGACCCCGAACGGCATTTTCGACGGTATTGCCGATATCGAACAGTTTCATGTCCAGAAAGATGCGTTTGCCATGATCTTGCTTCAGCTCATTGGCCAGCGCCAGCCCGCCGCCGGTCAGCATACCCAGGCCGATTTTGTAGAAAGACACCGAGTCACCAAGGCGTTCGGCCATGGCCAGACCTTGCAGCGCATTCGGGACATCGAGGGCAACGATCAGGCGGTCATCGGACATGGGGCGCTCCTTTTTGGCAAACGTCGGCGTCCTACCGGGTTTGGTGGCTTCTGTCCATGCAGGATAGAGGAGTGACTCAGATCACGGCACGGGGTGCTTAATGTGATATCATGCCCCTGAATTGCAGGAGCGGATTTGAGAATGAAACGGAATATACGACAACTAATCATGTTGGGTTCAGCCCTGGCATTGGCAGCGTGTCAGGATATGCCGCTGGAGGAAGAGGCGGCTGACATGGTGATCAAGACCCCGACCAACGACAATCTGCGTTTGGTTGGGGGTTATCGCTCGACCGACGACGATTGCCAGTTGACCGGGGAAACGGCCTTTACCATCGACTTCCTGGATGACGCGGCTGATCTTGTGTCTTGCCCGACGGGCAGCGACGCAGCCCAATCGTTGGTTGAAATGTACAACGCGCGGGAAGTGGCTGAAACCGGAGGGTACAGGGTTTACACAATACCGCGCAGATAGGGGTTGAATCTGTGTTCAGCCTCTTGAACGGGGGCAGATATTTCCCAGATTGAATGTGAGGCTCTGACCGACGCATGCCGCCAAGCGGGTGCATCAAAACAGGGCGCTTGGAAAAGGAGATTAATATGGACTTGAACAAGTTCACCGAGCGGGCACGGGGTTTCGTGCAAGCGGCGCAGACCATTGCGATGCGGGAAGAGCATCAGCGCCTGACGCCCGAACATTTGCTGAAAGCATTAATGGATGACGATCAGGGACTGGCCAGCAACCTGATCACACGCGCCGGGGGCGCGCCCAGCCGTGTTGCAAATGCGCTGGACGCATCTATGGCACGCATTCCTAAGGTCAAAGGCGATACCGGGCAGGTCTATCTGGATGGCCAGACCGCCAAGGTTCTGGCTGAGGCCGAGAAAATCGCCACCAAGGCAGGCGATAGTTTTGTTCCTGTTGAACGCATTCTGATGGCTTTGTGCATGGTGAAATCCAAGGCCAAGGATGCCTTGGAAGATGGCGCTGTGACGGCGCAGAAACTGAACGAAGCGATCAACGATATCCGTAAGGGCCGTACTGCCGACACCGCGTCTGCAGAGGACGGCTATGACGCGTTGAAAAAATACGCGCGTGATCTGACCGAGGCTGCGGCTGAGGGCAAGATTGATCCGATCATCGGACGCGATGAGGAAATCCGCCGTTCGATGCAGGTTCTGTCGCGCCGGACCAAGAACAACCCCGTTCTGATCGGTGAACCCGGCGTGGGTAAAACCGCGATTGCCGAGGGTATGGCCCTGCGTATCGTCAACGGCGATGTGCCGGAATCGCTGAAGGACAAGAAGCTGCTGGCGCTGGATATGGGCGCGCTGATTGCTGGTGCGAAATACCGGGGCGAATTCGAAGAACGCCTCAAGGCTGTTCTGACTGAAGTCACCGAAGCCGCCGGTGAGATCATCCTGTTTATCGACGAGATGCATACGCTGGTCGGCGCCGGGAAATCCGACGGCGCGATGGATGCTGCAAACCTGATCAAACCCGCTTTGGCGCGGGGTGAGCTGCATTGTATCGGCGCGACCACGCTGGATGAATACCGCAAATACGTTGAAAAAGACGCGGCCCTTGCACGCCGGTTCCAGCCCGTAATGGTGCAGGAGCCCACGGTCGAGGACACGATTAGCATCCTGCGCGGCATCAAGGAGAAGTACGAGTTGCACCACGGTGTGCGCATCTCGGACTCGGCGTTGGTCTCGGCGGCGACGCTGTCGCATCGCTATATCACCGACCGTTTCCTGCCCGACAAAGCCATCGACCTTGTCGATGAGGCGGCTTCGCGCCTGCGGATGGAGGTTGACTCCAAACCCGAAGAGCTGGACCAACTCGACCGTCAGATTCTACAGATGCAGATCGAGGAAGAGGCGCTGAAGCTCGAAGACGACGCGGCCTCTAAAGACCGTCTGGAAAACTTGCAAAAGGATCTGGCCGATCTGCAGGAGAAATCCGCAGAGATGACCGCCCAGTGGCAGGCCGAGCGCGACAAGCTCGCGGGTGCGCGCGATCTGAAAGAACAACTCGACAAGGCGCGCGCTGATCTGGAAATCGCCAAGCGCGAAGGTAATCTGGCAAAGGCGGGGGAGTTGTCTTACGGCGTCATCCCCGAGCTTGAGAAAAAGCTGACCGAGGCCGAAAACGCCGAAAGCAACGCCATGATGGCCGAAGAAACGGTGCGTCCGGAACAGATTGCTTCGGTGGTCGAGCGCTGGACGGGTATTCCGACTTCGAAAATGCTGGAAGGCGAGCGCGAGAAATTGCTGCGGATGGAAGACGATCTGCATTCTCGCGTGATCGGTCAGGATGCCGCCGTCACCGCCGTCGCAAACGCCGTGCGCCGTGCGCGGGCTGGCCTGAATGATGAGAACCGCCCGCTGGGCTCGTTCCTGTTCCTCGGCCCGACCGGTGTAGGTAAGACCGAGCTGACAAAGGCCGTAGCGAACTTCCTGTTCGACGACGACAACGCGATGGTGCGTATCGACATGTCCGAGTTCATGGAGAAACACGCGGTTGCCCGTCTGATCGGTGCCCCTCCGGGCTATGTTGGCTATGACGAAGGCGGTGTGCTGACCGAAGCCGTGCGGCGCAGGCCCTATCAGGTCGTGCTGTTTGACGAGGTCGAAAAGGCGCACCCGGATGTGTTCAACGTGCTGTTGCAGGTTCTGGACGATGGTGTTCTGACCGATGGTCAGGGCCGCACTGTGGACTTCAAGCAGACGCTGATCATCTTAACGTCGAACCTTGGGTCTCAGGCGCTGAGCCAACTGCCCGAAGGTGCCGACAGTGCTCAGGCACGGCGCGATGTGATGGATGCAGTCCGGGCACATTTCCGGCCCGAATTCCTGAACCGTCTGGACGAGACCATCATCTTTGACCGGCTCAAGCGGGCCGATATGGATGGTATCGTCGATATCCAGATGGCACGTCTGCAAAAACGTCTGGCTGCTCGCAAGATCGAGCTGGCGCTGGACGACGGGGCCAAGGAATGGCTGGCGAACGAAGGCTATGATCCGGTCTTCGGCGCACGTCCGTTGAAACGCGTGATTCAGCGTGCGCTGCAGAACCCGCTGGCCGAGGCTTTGTTAGCCGGTGAGATCAAGGATGGTGAGGCCGTTCCAGTGACCGCCGGATCGGATGGGCTGATCATCGGGGATCGGCTGGGAACGTCTGAACGACCCAGACCAGATGACGCTGTGGTTCACTGATTTAAAGAACAAGAAAGACCCTCCTGATCGGAGGGTCTTTTTTTCTGCCCGGATCAAATTGCAGAAGTTCGCTTTTCATATGGGGTGGGCCACGCGGGAATAGGTTGGTTTCATCCCGACTTCGTCAGATCATCGCGAATATCCGTGCAGTCCCGCCAGTCCCCCCTTTATGTTTCGGCGCACAGTCGTGCGATCAGATCCGATACCGGAATTTCGTCGACGGAAGCCCCGTCAGCCGAAAAATCCAACGGCGCATCAATATGGGTACCCGTATGTTCGTTCACCGTCAGCTGTTGCAGGTTGAAACCGTATTAAGAAAACTTGAACACAGGCTATGCGGCGTAGCCGGGTTCGTCCAGATAGGTGGGAAAATCGGGGCTGATGGTATGGGTCATGTCTTTTATCTTGCCGTAACCCGCTGCCATCGCCATAGGTGCTGACGCGCTGGCGTCTGCTGCAGCCACCCCAGACGCAACTGCCGCTTTGAAGATCGACCTGCAGAGCCTTTTGGTGAGAACGTGTCCCCACGGCGATCAAATGCGTCTGTTTTTAGGAATGCACAGCCTCAACAAAAAACCCGCCAGAGAAGGCGGGTTTTTCCAGAGTCGGTTGGGGCTGGTACAGCCCCGTGTGTTGGATCAGGTGCCGTCAGGCGCCGGTCGGCAATGCGTTCAGGTCCTGTGCGTTGTTTTCATCCAGGTTCGTGTCTTCACCGATTTCCTCGCAGGTCACGGGGAAGGTTTCATTCGAGTCGCACCCGGAGATGGGGTAGGTTTCTTTCTCAGCGCATGCAGCGATAAACAGAACCAGCGACAAGCCCGCAACCAGTTTCGTTTTCATAATTCGTCCTTTCCGATCAAATTTGCCGTTTCATTCAAAGCGCGACCTCAGCGACCGATGTCCATTGGTCGTAAACTCCGTCCCTTCGCGCCTAGAAAAACGTAAGCGCAGGAACTGTGCGCTGTATGGCGTCAATATCAAGCATGACGCTAGGTCCCCTATATAAACAAAACGAAAAAACATAGCGGAATGGCCTGAATGCGTCACTTGGCCCGAAATTTGCATGTTGTCGGGTGTGATCCGCTTTTTGGATAAGGGCCAAGCACTCGGTCGACCGCCGTTTTCGTTACAGTCACTTCTCCCAATCGTGACGCATGTTGCCTTGGTCCTGTGTTAAGACCGACCTACCTGTTCCTTAACACTGGCCAATGACGGAGAAATACATGGCGCATCGCTGGACCAACATATTGACGCGGGCAGATGTCACCCCGCGGGCGGCCTTCTTGAATCGTCGCCAGGTGATGGCGGGGCTGGCCGGAGTTGGTTTGGCCGGGATGTCGCATAAAGCCAGCGCGCAGGAAGCGCTGGAGCCGAACACTTGGGAAGAAATCACCTCGTACAACAATTATTATGAGTTCGGGACGCGCAAGGATGATCCGGCCAAATATGCCCATTCCCTGGTGACGGAGCCCTGGAGCATCAAAATCGACGGTCTGGTCGACAGACCGGGCGAGTACGACTTCAAGGATGTAATGTCCGAGATGACCGTGGAAGAACGCATCTATCGGTTTCGCTGTGTCGAGGCATGGTCAATGGTCATTCCATGGAATGGATTCGAACTGTCGGATTTGTTGAACATGGCCGGTGTGCAAGAGGGTGCCAAATTCGTGGCGTTCGAAACGGCATACCGTCCGGATGAAATGCCCGGTGTCCAATACCCGGTTCTCGACTGGCCCTATCGTGAGGGGCTGCGGCTGGATGAGGCGATGCATCCGCTTACGATCATGGCAACCGGTATTTATGATCGCCCAATCCCGAACCAGAACGGGGCTCCTTTGCGTCTGGTGGTGCCGTGGAAATACGGGTTCAAGTCCATCAAGTCGATCGTGCGCATTACTCTTTCGGATGTTGAGCCGCCGACCAGTTGGAACATGGCCAATCCGCGTGAATATGGGTTCTATAGCAATGTGAACCCGAACGTAGATCACCCGCGCTGGTCTCAGGCGTCAGAGCGCATTATTGGCGGCGGGCTGTTTTCGAAACGTATTCCGACGCTGATGTTCAACGGCTATGAGGCCGAGGTGGCAGGTCTTTACGACGGCATGGATCTGTCGGAATACTACTAAGCGCATGCAGACCGTGAACCAGATACTCCGCCGGGTGCCTGTATGGGCCGTCTACGTGCTGGGCCTGATCCCGGCACCGTGGCTGTTCTATCAGGGTCTGACCGGAGGGTTGGGTATCGATCCAATCGAGGCGCTGGAGCATCGGTACGGAGAGTTGGCGTTGCAGCTTTTAATCGCAGTGCTTGCTGTTTCTCCGCTAAGGCGTTTTGCAGGTCTCAATCTGCTTAAGTTTCGACGTGCATTGGGTGTGCTGACATTTACCTATGTCAGCCTGCACCTGCTGGTGTGGCTTGTTCTGGATGTGCAGTTGCCAAGTCAGATTTGGGCGGACATCCTCAAACGTCCCTACATTACGGTTGGCATGGCCGGGTTCCTGCTTTTGTTGCCCTTGGCCCTGTCTTCCAATGATCTGTCGGTACGCCGTTTAGGTTCACGTTGGCGCGCCCTGCAGCGTCTGGTCTATCCGGCTGCGATTTTGGGTGGGTTGCATTACGTGATGCTGGCAAAAGGGTTCCAGATCGAACCGCTGATCTATCTGAGTGTGATTCTGGCCCTTCTGGCCCTGCGTTTGCCACTTTCGAACCCGTTCAGCCGATTCCGACAAGCCGATTCCGCCTGATCGCTGACTGAGTCTGTGGGTAAGCTTGTGCAAAACCTGAGTCGCACATGAAAACGGTGGCCTGAGGTGTTCGTTTTGCAAGGCGAACATAATTCAATACTATGAAAATAAACAATAAATTCTATTCTCTGAGTTTTTTCGAATTTTTCTGAATTTTCCACTTGCGGCTTTGTGGGGTAAACCTTAGAACCCCCTTCACCGGCGCT
>NZ_WQGH01000022.1:0-18993 GCF_013034585.1 Ruegeria sp. HKCCA5426 | reverse complement strand
CTTAGTCCTCCGTTTCCTGAACATAACGGTGGACCCGTTCAGTTGGGGAGGCTCAATGCTTACTGCATCAACCGCCGAAATCGTGTAGGGGCTGGCACCGGTTTCAGCTGCGGATATCTGCAAGCCAACTTGAGGGTTGGCCAGCATTGTGACCAGAAGCGCAAAAGCTGCTCCAAACAATGAAACAATTGTCAGAACAGCGCCGATCGTTCCGACCCAAACGCCGATCCACACGCGACTTTGAAGCCGGGCGGCTGAGGGGTCATCTCCAGTCTCTTTCAGCTTTCGTCCCAAAGACAAATAATGCCAACACCAAAATGTGGTGAAAGCGGGCAGGATCAAACCCAAGAAGGACAACACGTTGCCCACGCCTGCGCCACCTCCGACAACGCCAAGGACAACGCCGCCCAGTACAACGACAATGATCAAGAAAACCAGCTGAACCCAGAAACCGATCTGGCCAAGCTTGACGAGCGCATCTGCGACGCGCCCGGTGTTTTCCCCATGCCAATTAGCGGATTCGCCTACCATATTGCAGTGCTCCCAACCTAAACCCTATGATTTGAAGAAGGTCGTCCACACTTTGGCTTGGCGACCGATCTCTATCAAAAATCACTGGCTATGCGCAGCGGCGAGCGCTTCGCGGAGTTTGTCTTCTTGTTCCTGCGATAGGGACGTCTGAAGTATCTTCGGGTCGTATTGTTCGATCTCGGCGATCACTTTGTCCGGTGTGGCCTTGGCGACAAGCAGAAACAGAGCCGATGAATTTGGTTGGATGGTCTCGCCCAGTTCTTTGATGAAATCATCATTGATGCCGTAATCGGAAAGGGACCCTCCAAGCGCTCCCATTGCCGCCCCGGCCAAACCTCCCACTGCCATGCCGGCGAGTGGGTTGAGAACAAGAATACCGGCCAACATACCAACTATTGCACCGGTGCTCAGGCCCGTACTGGCGCCAATTCGGGTCATGTTCACTGACTGCTTAATGTGTATGTCTCCCTCTTCGGGTCGCACAACGACGCAGGCGTCCAGCAGGTCGATCAATTCCTGTTTTTTGAGCTGTCGTAGCTTTGTCAAAACAGCATCTGCACTGTCGACACCATCAAATGAAAGAACAACAAGATCAGCCATTGGAGTCTCCTCGGGTGATTTGGATTACATCGTTAAAATCGTATTGGAGTGTAAAAGTGGGTAACGCGGGTCCGAAGGGACCCGCGCAAAACATCATTCGATAACGACCTGACCAGTCACCGCCTGCAACGGCTCGGCCTCTGCTACCTCGGTTGGACCGGTACTTGTCCCAGGCAAAACTTCGAACAGAGGATCGAACTCAACCATGGCTCCAGCGAGTTTGATCAGAACGCTGACGTCACCATCAGCCGTTGCGCGACCGTCGGCCAGCAAGTCCTCGAAATCAGCCTCTCCGGTCATCACAAGTTCCAAATCGGATCGGTTCAAGGTTAGAGTCAGATCTGGCTCATCGAAGGCGAAACCTTCGACATTTGTGAGTGTTGCCTTGGCCAGCTCGATCGCAAACATCTCACCATTGTCGGGTGTGCTTAGGTTCATCGTAAACTCGATGCCTTCGGCCTTGCGGCTGTCCATCTTGATCGCAAGGAAATCAAGGAACAGCTCAGTCGACATCGCGCGTATCACCTCTGGGCTGGACGTGTCGGCCGTTTCACCGGTGGGGATGCCAGAACGAAGCTCATAGGCACCGGACAGGAAACTGTTCCGCAAGCCCGGGTTCTCTTGCTGGTAGCCAAGCTGTTCGTAAACGTCTGCTAACAAATCTTTTACTTCCTGATCTGATGGATCCGACAGGAACAGTTTGTTCAGAATCTCGGACGCTTCGAAGTATTGCCCTGCATTGTGTAGTTCCAGGCCCTTGGCCATAATTGGATCTTTGCCGCCCATCATCTCGACGTAGAGCGGAGCTGAAGCTTCTGGTTCTAACGGTATCAGGGTCGCGGGATTGCAATCCCAGAATCCAAGGAACCGCTGAACAACGCCGCGCGAATTGTGCTGAGGTGAGCCGTGATAGCCACGTGTATGCCATGTCTGCTGCAAACCCTGTGACGGCTCATAGTGGTGATGTATCTGGTTAATCGTCACGCCCTGATTGGCCAGATGCAGGGTCTGGTTATTCATATGGGCATAAAGGTCGCGCTGATCTCTCAGAACCTGCTGCACGCGGTCATTGCCCCAGCGCGGCCAATGGTGCGAAGCGAACATGACGTCTGCCTCTTGCCCGAACAGGAACAGGGCACGAGAAATGTATTTTGACCATCGAAGGGCATCGCGCACTGGCGCGCCACGCAATGTATAGATGTTGTGCAACGTGGCCGTGACGTTTTCTGCCATCCACAGGGCCTTCATGTCTGGGATGTAAGTATTCATCTCAGATGGCGCTTCTGTGTTGGGTGTGTTCTGGAAGATCATCCGCACGCCATCGACCTCGAATTCTTCGATGTCATCCTCGACAATCCGGGTTGGCGCGATCAGGCCAGTGGCACCTGCTGAAACGCGTTTGCCGAGACCCTGATTGACGAACCCATGCGGGGCCACGGGCAACAGTAGACCATATTGGTAAAATAGCCGACGGTTCATTGCGTTTCCCGCGAACACGTTCTCGGAAATTGTGTGTTCCATGAAATCGCGCGGAGCTATGATTTCGACACTGCCGGAATCGACGTCCTCCTGCGAAACGATGCCGCGAACGCCTGCCCAGTGATCGCCATGGGAATGTGAATAGATCACGGCTGTTATCGGCAACCCTTCACCTTTGTGTTCCGAGAACAATTCCCACGCGGCTCGCGCCGTTTCGGCCGAAACCAGCGGGTCAATGGCGATCCAACCCGTTTTACCGCGCACGAATGAGATGTCGGACAAATCAAACCCGCGCACCTGATAGATGCCGGGTATTACCTCGTACAGACCATAGTTCTGATTCAGCTTACTGATACGCATCAATGACGGATGGATACTGTCGTACTCGTCTTGCTCGTCGATGAAATCAAATGCGCCCCGGTCCCAGGCGACATTGCCCGCGTCTGCCATGATCTGAGGTTCCGGCATCTGGGCAATGAAACCCTTGGCAACTTCGTCAAAGTCCTGAGTGTCTTAGAAAGGCAGTGTTTCTTTCGCTTCGGCCAGGATTTTGAGCGTGTGCTCGGACGGTGCTTTTCCTTTAGGGTGAAAGTGGCCTTCTAATGGCGCGGCTGTCGACGTGGTTTGTGCTGCTGCTTCTTCCGACAAAAAAGTAGGACTTACCGCAAAGGCGGCCCCAATTGCAGGAACAGTTTTCATGAAGTCGCGCCGATTAGGTGCCATCGAATTTCCCCCTTTTGATCAAGCTGTCTGAAAAGCACTGCCTCACATCCTAACATTTAAGTGTCATTGTGCTACGATTAAGATTTAGGCAGTCTTGCATGGCTCAACATCCAGCACGGCTCGCGGATGTATTGAATACCTGAGTATTTTCTGACGATTGGGCCGTCATAAGTGAGCCCAGCAACAAAGGACGCGATTTAAAAATAGGTGGATCATAGATCAGGGGGAGACACGATGGCAGTTACCTGCAACGCCTCTTTGTCGAGGCGAGATTTTATTAACCTGGCTGCTGCTGCTTGTCTTTGTTGCATCTCAAGTTGCGCCCCGTTCGACCGCAGTAGTGCGATCAGCGACATAAATTCTGAGCTTGCAGCTGCGTTGGAACGGATACCTTCTGATGATGGCTCAGATCTGGTTCAGATCGCCCGGGAGATTGAGGCGAATTCAACACAGATGATCCAGGCGCACGCGGCCTTTATTGAAGAGTTCAACCGGTTGTCCGCCAACCGTTCGGTATCACGTGCCGAATTGATAGCTGTTTCAGACAGATATGACACCGAACGCCGTTCGCAACGCGATAACCTGCTGGTATTGCAGGGGCAATTGCAGGCGGCAATCCCGGAAGAGTACTGGCCGGAAGTTGCTGAAATTCTGTACGAAAAGGCAGACATAGTCGCCTCGGGAACCAGTTTGGAGTTGTGAGATGCCAGTAATTGCGACGATAACCGCGGTCACTTTCTTGTTGGATGGATCGTCTGATTTGACACCATCATTTCTGGAGCCCAATACGCTGAGAACCGACTTGGATAAGGCTATTTCGCCCGCAGACAGCGATGTCCGGACCGCGGCTTTGAAAATTGTGAGCGACTTGGAGGTTGCCGTTGATCGGTTCCGTGCCGCGGTCGAAGGCGCTGCGGACAAAGCCATTCTCGGTTCCACGGACAAATCAGCATCGGCATCGTCCACAAGAGCCATTTTTAATGAACTGGATCGGGAAAGAGATCGAGCGATAAGCGCGGTACTCGATTCACGTGACCAACTCGTTTCGCTTTTGGATCAGGAGACCTGGTCGCGAGTATTCGATGGGTAATGTCTATTGAGAAAGGGGGCAATGTTCACCCTGTCGTCGCTGCAACGCTATCCATAAAGTCGGCGAATACGTTTATTTGGTGCATTGGATGATGATGCATCCCAAGAGGCGTGCTCAAAGTGCCTGCAAACGATGCCGCTACTTTTTGTCTTTTTCGTTTTTTTGGTCCTTTGAGGGCGCTCGCCAAAATGAGGCCGCGCCCCAAATCACCAGAACAACCGTAACTATGCCGCCCACAATAAATTCCATATCCAGATGATAGCCACGCGAGCTTGTTGGCGCAACTTTTCAACACCGCGAAAAAGACAAGGTGAAGTTTAGGCTTCCGTTTTGCACAACTGAAAAACCCTTCGCAATTTTCAGTTTGGGCCAAGCTTTAAATGCGTTTCGGATACCAAAATGAGCGCTACCAGACCGCGCGCTTGACCGATCTGACTGCAGGGGGCAGTCTGTGGCATGCTCAACTACCCGTGACCCTTTCGACTTTCAGTAGGTAGGTGCCGTCGTGATAGACGCTGACTTAAAAAACAAGTTTCTGGTTGCGGCGGCGACTTTGGCGCTTTCGCTTATTGCTTTCTCCGGGCCGTCGTGGGGGAACAGCGGGACTGGTGTTCAGACAAGCTGCGGCGGGGATGCTTCCGACAATTGGACCTTTACCACGGATGCGCTCGACGGCCGGTTTCTGCATGTAATCTGGACGGGGCCGCAAGGCGAGACGCGGGTTTCGACGCTTAACTACTACGCGACCAATACCGAGGGTTACCCTGTTTTTACAGGCACCTTTCTGGATGTTGCCGAAGTAATACTTGTGGATAAGTCTGGTGGCGCACCGAAAAACGATTCAGAAGTCATGGTTTTTACGGAGGATTGGGGCTGGGTCGCGGGTAATTGCCGGGAGCTTGGCAAAACCGGTTCCTCAGAAGTGTCCGGTACAGAATTTGTGCGCAAAAACCTTGTGGGAAGCCGCGATGCGTCGGCCACAAACTGGTTGCAACGCAATGGTTTCGCTCGCGAAAGTATATTGGAATTTTCTGAAATCGGCAAAATTGAACGCTGGCAAATGGATCAGGGGGATGCAATCGAAGTCGTCTTCTACCACGGCATCGTATCTGACGTCCATTTGGCTTTGAAATAGAACCATTTGTCCGAGCGCACGAATGGTTGGGACACATGTAGCAAACGGAGGATCCTATGAAAGGAATTGTTAGGGCAACTGTGGTGTTGATTTTTTGTGGGGCAAGTCTTGCCGCTTGCACAAATAATCAAGGCGTGAACGCGGCCTCTGGAGCACTTGTTGGCGCGGCGGTGGGGAACCAAATCGGTTCCGGTAGTGGGAGAACAGCTGCAACTCTGGTAGGAGCCGCTGCTGGTGCGCAAATTGGCGCTAACGCTTGCGGCGGACAGAACCAACCCCCGTGCACTTGAGGCGCCATTGGGCCGTCGTCTGCCTCTGAAAAACAGACAGCACGATCCCATTGAGCGGCAACCAGGGTCATGGCAGTCAAGTTTCTTGAGCCTTCGGGAAATTCGGGCCTGAGGCTAAGTTGTGCATCCTACAGGTAGGGCCGCCCTGAATGAACTTACGGCCAACTGTAACATCGGGAACGTTTCTTGCCCGATGCTTGCGCAGATACGGACCTACTAATGGCACTTTGAGGCTCGCAGTCGCCCTATGCCAACGCAGCATGACCCAAGATTCGGGCCGCGCAGAATCTACCGTTCGTTAGAGAGGTCAACTCGTTGATTTAGCAATGTTTCAATCACTCAATGAACATTTGTGCCTTGCCGCGGTGTTCTTGAAGCACGCGGCGATTTCGGACAGTGAGCCCTACCTGCCGTGCCTGAGCAATCAATTTGCTGCATACGCATTCGGCAGGTTTTATCGGAAGCCGACCTCTGATTTCCGAACCACAGAGCAATGGTTCTGCTTATCTTTGTCCCAAATTGGGCTGGGCAGACTTAGATCTTCTGTTGCTTTCCGTTGTATCAAGGCTTGTATCGTGTGTACTCGAAGTCCATATACACAGGGCTTACGTTTTTCTTTTTCGACCTGCTGTCTCCCAAACTCGGCGTTCAGTCTTTCGATTCAGACCGACCACGCCGAGTCGCCGCAATAATGCGGGCGGCAAGTATTAGGAGACTTCCACCATGGCAAATGGCACAGTAAAATGGTTCAACTCGACCAAAGGTTTTGGCTTTATCGAACCTGAAGATGGCAAGCGCGATGTGTTCGTGCATATCTCAGCACTTGAGCGTTCCGGCATCAGCGAATTGAAGGACGGCCAGAAGGTCACTTTTGACGTCGAAGCTGGCCGTGACGGGCGCGACAGCGCCGCCAATCTGGCACTGGCCTGACCTTTTACGGGCACCCTTATGGGGTGCCCGTTTGCACAATGGGCTGCTAAAAGCCCTTGGAGAACAAGTCAGTTGCAACAGCAGGAATTGACCCGGGCGCTCGCGCAATACCGTGTGCCCGATACGAAGCGTAGCGTTATTGAACTGACAATCACTGTCATCCCCTTTTTCGCGCTATAGGGCGCAGCGTGGTTTGCGCTATCCCTTAGTATCTGGGTCACTGTTCTATTGGCCATGCTGAACGCCGCATTTCTGGTGCGTATCTTCATCATCATGCATGATTGTGGTCACGGATCTTTCTTTAGAAGCCGCACCGTTTGCAATTGGACCGGCCGGGTTCTGGGTGTTCTCGCCCTGACACCCTATGACGTCTGGCGGCAAAGCCATGCGATTCACCATGCCTCAACCGGTAACCTTGATCGGCGTGGTATGGGTGACATTCCTACATTGACCATTGAGGAATACCTGAAACGGAATTGGTTCGGGCGTGCCGCTTACAGGTTAATCCGGAACCCCTTCTTCCTGTTCTGTATAGTACCGGTCTACACGTTCTTTTTTCAAAATCGCTTGCCCTTTGGTTTCATGCGGTCAGGCTGGCTGAATTGGGCAAGTGCAATGGGAACAAACGCCGCGATTGCGGTGGTCCTGGCTCTGATTTTTTGGACCGGAGGCCTGGATGTACTGGTTTTTGTATTCCTTCCAACCATGATCGTCGCCGCATCGATTGGTATTTGGCTATTCTATATTCAACACCAGTTTGAACACACGACTTGGGAGCGGGAAGAAGTGTGGAATCTTCAGAACGCCGCATTCTATGGAAGTTCTCACTACGCCCTGCCAGGCATCCTGCGGTGGTTCTCTGCCAATATCGGTGTGCACCATGTTCACCACCTTGCCAGCCGCATACCGTTTTATCGGCTAAACGAGGTTTTGCGTGACCATTCCGAGTTGGAAAATTGCCAGCGTATTACTCTATATGAGAGCCTTCATTGCGCACGATTGCATCTTTGGGATGAAGAAAGTCAGCGCCTGCTGACGTTTTCTCAGGCTTTGTCGAACGCCAATCCCAACAAGAGTTTAGTGTAATCTGGCGCGCACCAAAAAGGCGTCGACAGTATCACCGCCGAGGGCGCGAATGGCCTCTAGTCGGTGAAGGCCTTCAATCAGCACGAACCGCTTGTTGTCCGCGCGTATCTGGATCGGGGTCTTCTGGCCGTTTTTCAGGATATCTTCGGCCAGTGTCAGGACTTTTTGTTGATCAAGCGTTTTCGCCCGTTTTACAGGGACATAGATCAGGTCGAGCGGATATGGTCTTTTCTCCAACATAAGCTACGTAGGTAACCTTTCGTGCATTTGTTCCGGTTCAGAGTTCGCTACAAAAGCGGGGGCTGGAACGTACGTCATAGAACCGAACGAACAGCATCGCGCAGTTCCTGATGCATAATCCAAGTTGCTGGCTCATCGACACTTTCGATGTGAGAAAATGCCAGGACCTGAGCGGCGCCATCATTCTGTACCGATCCGGCTTCGGGTAGGTCTAGTTCCAGGTATTCTGCGATCAATAGTCCGATTTTCTTGAAAACTTTGATGGAGGCCTCGCGCGATTTGTAACCGGCTGCCTGAGACAAGTGACCAATGGTCAGACCGTCCTTGCCTGCGATTGTAAGTGCTTTGAGCATTGTGACCTGCGCAGGGGTCAGCCTGATTTGTCGCAGTGCCTCGGCATATTCTCTTTCGCTGGGAACGAGGGTGCCGGAATTTCCCTCCAAACGGCGTTGACCGCTACGTTTCCTGTCTCGTTCACCGAGAATTTCTTTTAATGCTTCGATGGCCAATGCTGGTGTTTCACCGACTGCATCAGCAATCATTGTCTGCGTTTTAGCCGGTGGCTTAGGGAATGCGCGCGCAACGCTGTTACCGCTCAGGATGCCAGCCTTAATCAAGTACTTTCCAAATTCTTCTTCAATCACTCCTGCTACGTCAGCGTTCCGCGGCTCACGAACACTGCGGTCCTGAAATGCTCTTTGTTCCAGACCACGAGCTGACATCTTTGAACCGGGAAGGGTTACTTGAGGGGCATTTTTGCGCATCAGAGAAACACCACCACAATTATGGCCGCAACAAACACCAATAACGCGATAAACATCTTCGCTCTGTAGGACCAGCGATGCGCCCTCTCGGCCTTGAGCATTTTGCCCAGGTTTTCGTCAATCGAGTTATGGTTCACGGCTTGGTCCTTCCGGATTTGTCAGGCGATATTGATTTCCAGCAACCTATTTTCACGGCAAATTTTCGGCGCACTTATCGTTCTGTCTTGTGAACGGTCGATTACATTCCCAACCATCACCTCTTCGATTCAAATGAGCGTTGGAAGGGATAAGGATCGCAACGCACCTGTCCTGGTTTGAGCGAAAGCCACGTTCACATTTCCATCCAGAGTAGGTTTCAGGTGCAAGGTATGCATGCTGTGGAATTGCCACCGGTTCGCAGCCGCTCTCCGTTTCTCTGAAACCTCTGAGGCACACCCAACCATCCGCGCTGTTTTTGTCAGTCAGGCGGCCGTTGCTCGGGACACTAATCGCAACACAATCCTGGTCTTCCTTACGAAATCCCCAGTCACAGTGTACTTCCTGTGCGCCAAACCGGGTTTCGACGTACCCATTTTGAGGCGCAATCAATTCTTCGCATTTTTCTCCGACTCGTCGGAAGAGCCGATTGCACTCCCATCGATCTCCAGTCGATGCAAGATATGCGTTTTTAGGAACTGCTATTTCCTCACAAAGATCTCCAACACGCTGGAATCCATGGTTGCATTCCCAAACTGGACCATAGGAACTGCCGGTCAAATGCGCATTTTGAGGTGCGTTTGCTCTTTGACACGATCCGTTCTTGTTTTCGAAACCTTCGTCACAAACCGATCCGTCGGCATTGCCTGCGACTTGGGCAGGAAGCTGCGTTCCTGAGAGCAACACCAAGAGTGTCGGGATCAGGCAAAGAACGCGGCGCAAAAACACGATGAATGACTGAATGAAGCGGAGCCTGAGACCTGATCTATCGGGCATCAAGCACGCAATTTATGAGCCATGTGCTGTTCATACGGCGCCTTCTTTAATTGGTCACCCGATGACTGGGGCTTGTCAGGTGACAGTTGCGAATGCTTGCGAGGAACGAGCTCATAGCGAAGACCCCAGCGAAACCCGTTCCTATGCTAGGGCACATGCTACAGTTATTCTGAAGGCCATTGGATCATCGAAGCCGGCAGCATCGCGGCGACGAGTAACTTTCACCAATGCACTTTTGTGGTCCTTAGCCAGAATAGAGTCAAGGAAGTTTCCCTTGTCGCAATGCAAGTACCGCCAGGGCAGGTAGTTTTTGAAACTGCCGGTGACCAAGATCCTTGGTGAACTACCGAAAGAAATTGTCTGGCCTGAGTGCGGCGAAAGAGGAGTATGTGATCAAGGCTTCCCCGTGACTATGAATGACTGGCCTGATAACATTGGCTGCAACGCAGCGATTTTCGCGCCGCTTCTGCACAAGTACTCGCGGCGTGATCAAATGGCCGCTCGGTCCCGCACCCTGTAAATTGCGCCTGAGCCGAGAAAACTGTGCTGCGAGCGTACGCAACAAGATTTTGACACTTCCGCTCAGGGCACGCTACGTCCCACTCCTGCGTAAAAGAACTAGAACCACTATGGATTGGCGACCGACAGCGCCGCTCGCCAAACTGTCTCAGATGTCTATGCGCTCTGCAATGCTTAGCGCGTCTTCCAATTCAACGCCCAGGTATCGCACGGTGCTATCGACCTTTGTGTGCCCAAGCAGAAGTTGGACCGCGCGGAGATTTCCTGTCTTGCGGTAGATCTCAGCTACTTTGGTTCGGCGAAGCGAATGCGTGCCATATCCGCTCGGTTCCAATCCGATTGCGGTCACCCAGTCTCGAACCAGCCTGCCATACTGCGCGTCGAGATGTGTGGTCGATCATGGAATCGGCTTGGAAACATGAACCGGCTAGCAAACATTTCCGGTGATTTTACCCATACCAATACAGTTTCTCGCGTGTTTTCCGTCAGTTCGAATTGAACAGATCGCTTGGTTTTGCTCTGGATCACCGAAACACGCTCACGGACGCGATCGTCTTTGACAAGATCGGTCACAGCGAGTTTGACCAGATCGCAGCCGCGTAGCTTGCTATCAATCGCGACGTTGAACATTGTGAGATCACGCAGATTTCCAGAAAGTTCGAGCCGGGCACGGATCGCCCAGACCTGTTTTGGGAGTAGCGGTCGTTTCTGACCGATGATCCACCCCTTGTTCCAAGCTCTGGGTTTTGGGGTGACTGCAGGTAGTTGGACTCTTGGCATATTTTGCACTCCGATCCACCCTCCGCACCCAAGCAACAGCACCGCGCTGACCACCGAATAGTACAAGCGGCGTGAATGCCTGCCGTCCGATTATGAATACTGGCATGGTTTAAGTGTGTGCATTAGGCGGCTTGAGCCCATATCACTACGCATAAGAACGGTTCGAGTCCAAACCGCGCGTACGCTTCGTCTTCAGCACCGATTACCGATCGGGTTCCACGTTAAAAGGCCCGGGTCAGCACCAATAAGATAAAATGAGATATGATCAGAAAAGCTGGTAAGACCGGCGTCAGGTTATCAGCGACGCCGAGCTAACCCAGGGCTTACTGATACGCCATTTCGCCACGCGCTCAACCCCTTGCAGCGTCGACAAATCCGCTCTCCGAACCCTTCGCTCCAGAATGGCGTTCTGCAACGAAGACACGGGCGTTCTTGCGGCACGTCATTGTGGGCGCGAGCCATGATCGTATCTGCGTCGTTGTCGAAGTCTTCCATCAGTTCTTAACCTCGATTTCTGTTTTGGTTTATACAGCGACTGGAAAAGAAAGTTCCGAGCCCTAAGCCTTGAGATTGAAGGAGCTGCCTGGTTCAGACTGTCCGATGGGACGGCCTGTAATCCGAGGGGTTTTAATAGGACGAACTGGCATTCCTTCGTTCTCAGCAGCTTGGACAGCGAAAGCATACCGAGAACCGCTTGCGCATCCTCGTGGTATGGCTCGTTGATCTGATGATCCGTCGTCTGCCTCAGAAATGAGCGACTCCGAGTAGAGGTGCCGAAGTTGAGTCTCAGACACACCATCCGCTTCCATAATCAATTGCACCATGGGATCGGCCAAAAGTTGGTCGAGCAAGAACTGCGACAACTGCTTTGAAGACAATTTATCCTTTGCGCGGGCTCTCTCCAAATCAGTAAGAGAAACGGTCAAGGTTCGCGCCAGACCGGGGTGAGATTTCCGTGGAAGCAGAAAGATTAGCACTGATGCTTTCCAGGCTTCTGGATCCAAATAATCTGGTGGTGCGGAAAGCTCAGTTTCTATGTCGTATTCGCCCGCCGGGAGTAATTCGTCAAAGCCAGGGAAAGTAAACGGCCTGGAAAAGACTGCGATTGTCTTGCTGATTATCTGGTTCATTTGGGTAATTCTCCTTTGCTGATACCGCTCGCTCGGAGATGCAGACAAGAACAAGCCACCCACTCCCGGCAGGGTATTATCAGTTTTGAGGTTTAGGCTTTGGTTTTTCTGGGACGACGTCAGGCGCTTCAGACGTAACTTCTTTTTTCGGCGCGTCCGCATCGTTTTCCTTCAGTGCGGCAGCCGCTCTGGTCGTCAGGTCTTTGAAAGACATCATTTTGATCCTTTGATTGTCCGCAACACCCACGAGCCCAGATAGGGTGTGAAAAGTGAATGCGGCTACGTCCAATATAGGGATTGGGTGCCTCATTTACTACGTAAAGCCGTAGAATAAGACGGATGGCTGAAGCAGAACCGAGGCGGCGGCACCTTGGCGCGCTATTTTCGATTCGAGTATGGGCGATCAGTGTTCGCTGCGTTGCAGTCAACCAAAGCGCTATCACCATGGAAGACTTTTGCTACATCGGGTGCAGCCATGCCGCGCGAGAGCGCGCTATACTTCATTCTCAGCTTCACCTCGCCACCAGGGCGAAGCAGCCAATTGGTGTTTTCTACAACGATATGATCACTGGTGGCTCCGACGAACGTGACGCCAGCAGGGAATATTAGACCCGCCGCATCAGTGTCCTGGAGTCCGATCGCAAGGATCGACCGAGTATTCGAAGGACTGTCTAAAGTCACACACTGCATTGAAGGTATAGGATAATTCATTTGCAAGGGATTTGGATTTGATTTGGTCTTCGTTTCGATCACTTCCGCCCAAAGCGTAAAAACATCTGTGTAAAGCCCGTCGATCGCGTATCCCGAAACGGGATCGGTACCCAGCAGGATGGCCTCACCCAGACGCAGGTTGTTGATCTTTCCGGTCGCCCCCTTGCCAAGCGCCCATGGCAAACTGGCAGAGCCGCCGCCTGACACTGTTTCCAGAGCGGGTCCACTTGCAAGTTCGGTGTCGGCGGCAAGCGACGAAAGCAATTCCATTGCTCCTGCAGAGGGTGCCACATGACCCAGACAGGCAAAATTTGCGCCAATCCCCTTCAGAGAAATCCCTTTCATTCTAAGAATTTGAGACACAGTGCTTTCAAGGTGTTCAGGCAAGATGCCATCCCGCATATCCCCCATTTCCACCATCAGGATAATATTGTGAGTAATGTTCTTCCCCAGCGCCTCGATGGCCAGGCTGGCGATAATGTCCATCTCAGTGTTGAAGCTGACATCGCAGTTATCAAGGACTTGCGCGACCTGGCTCAGCATGGGCGTTCGGATCAAGGATATGGAGCACGAGATTCCAGCATCGCGCATACGCATGATATTGCTGATCCGCGCGTCCGCCAGCCCTGTCACGCCACCTTCAAGCATAGCATTCGCAATCTCAGGATGACCGCAAACGGCTTTTGTCACACCTGTCACCGATATTCCGCGGGGTCTAAGGTGGTCGACCAGGAACCGTGTGTTGTACCGAATTTTGTCCAGATCAACGTCGATACGCAGCTTGCTCATTCAATCGTCGTAACACGTAGGGGTTGCAAGCGCGGAAAGGCAGATAGAACCATATTCACCACGTTTTTTGGAGGTCGGTTCAATGCGTCAGTGACCGGGAGATACAATTTGCAGTTGTAGTCTGTGATGGCCTTTGAAATCTCAACATCATTCATTCCTTCATGGTTGATCGTCATGCCAATTACCTCTGTGTTCGCAAATGCCTCGATCAGGGTGATTTCATCGCAAGGGGCGGGCATAGTCATGTTGGGGAAATCACATCGACGTTTTCGTTTAGGCGCGTGTTGAAGAATAACTGCATGTGGCTGACTGCCTCGCAGAATGAAGGCTGATGTGCAAAAAGCCGGATGGCTTAGCGCGCCCTGGCCCTCGATCACTATTACATCCGGGTGCTCACCCTCGGATGCCGCAACGACAGCGCGCTCAAGTTCGCCACAACAAAATTGCGGCGGCACCGAATCCATCGCGACACCATACTTGGCGCCCTGCATCAAGCCAGTTTGGCCGGTGCCGACCAAAACTGTTTTGATCCCATGCGCGTTAAGTGCGCCTGTCAGGATTGTCGCGGTTGTACGCTTTCCAATTGCACAATCGGTGCCGAACACCGCGATGCGGATCGCCTGGACGTCTCCAATACTGCCATCTAACAGGCGCAGGTCGGGATTTGGCCGCGGCTTGCGAATGTCGCGTATCGTGACATCGTGAATTTTGGCCAATCCGGCGAGCTCCTTGTCATCGCTAAGAAATTCATGCAGCCCACTGACGATGTTCATTCCGAGCGTTATCGCATCCACAACAACTTCGCGATCCTCAAGGGACATTCTGCCGCTGGCCGGCGCCATTCCGTAAATAAAAGTGTCGGGGATCGTAGCTTCATTAGCGACGGCGGCATCAAGATCATCGAAGATGGGAACCTGATTTGCGATATTATCAAGCACTTTGCCACTGTCACAACCGCCATACGTGCTGTCGATCACCGAAAGAACGCGATAGGCCTGTGAATGTCGAACGAGACCATTAGCCGTCTTGCCATCGATCTTTGCGAAGTTTCCTTCGCAATACACAATTGCAGACGGTGTATCTGTCACGAGTGTCTTGCGGTGAAGCTCTGGAAAAACTGCTTGTTCAGGCGCCAGCTTTTGCGCATCGCTGGCAACGAACTGCTTGGCATCCGACGCAATGGGTACGGGTTTCATATTTGTTCCTTTTTAGAGTGTGAAACGCGCGTCCTTGGTAAGGACGGGCAAAAATTGTGAAGTTTGGGAAAGTGGGCTTTCTGTCTGAATTCTCACTGGTTCAGAACACACAGCCCTTCTGATCGATGATAGTTTTTGTGGCATTGCCACCCATTGCCGGATCGGTCGATATGGGCATTTGCCGGTAGCTCGATTGCATTGCAGCGATCACCGGACGCCTCGTAGCCACGTTCGCATTTCCATCCAACTCCATGGATCGCGTCATCGTAGAAAGCATTTTCAGGCACAAAGACGGCATCGCACCGTCCGTCGCGCTCAAAATACCCACGCTCGCATGTCCAGGGACGCCCGCTGGTTGATGCGTTCAGAAAAGCGTTTTCCGGCACCGCTACTGCCACGCATGCTTCACCGTCTTTTTCGTAGCCACGGTTGCAACGCCATGCAGATCCATAAGTGCTATTCGTCAGGTAAGCATTATCCGGCACCACGATTTTCTGGCAGCTATCGTCTACTCTTGTGTATCCACGCAGGCACCGCCACCTCTCACCTGATGGATCGAGATATCCACCCTCAGGCACAATCACTTCAGTGCATGAGGTGCCGCCAACTTCAACAAAGCCATGCATACATGCCCACCCTGAGCCATAGGTTCTGTTTGTGGGGTAGGCATTTCCCGGCACGACAATGGCCACGCATTCTTCGCCTTTCAACCGATAGGACAAATCGCATTTCCAACCGTCGCCATACTTTTTGGGATGCGCGTTATCCGGAATCGAATTTGTTTCGGCCGATGCGGGACTTGATGAGATAAAGGAGCCCGCCAAACTGCTGAAGACGACAACAAACAACGCAGCCATTAAGTGAGCGCAAAACCGGTACTGATTTTTTCGATTTGCCCTGATGCAAACGGCGTTGTCCGAATGTTGAGTGATTGAGTTACGATCCATCCAGGTTCAGCCCCTCGATACAGGCCTGCGCCAGGTCTTTGTTAGGAGTTTGGGATCCCGGCACCGTTGCCCAGCCAGCCGCCATGACGGCATCCTTCTGCTTGAAAGAAGAAGCCTCTTTGATCGTCGTTATTTTTTCGGCGCGTTGGGCGTCAGTTCTCGCCATGTCGACGCAGACCGGAACCAACGCAGCGATTACATTGTCGCGGGACATGGCGTTGGCCATCTTGTCCGCGCTACCGCCGGTCATCCATCCACCCCATGAAAATCCAACGACGCCTACGAAAACCCCGCCGATCAGAGCACCGTAGATTCCGGGTTTAAGCCATTCGGGCGTGTTCATAATCTATTCCTCCTGCGGGGAAAGCGCCGCATCGCTGTCATTGTTAGATGTGGCCAAGGTCTGGTCGTGCTTAAGCGCCAGTTCAAAATCTTCTGGGTCAATTGGGCGCATTTCCGTGCGGCCTGGCTTGCTGCCTTTGCCCCGAACTGTCAGGTAGGTTCCGGTTCTGCGATAGGCTTCGAAACTCAGGCCCTGCAGTAGCTCTTCTTCGACAACTACTTCATACTCGCCTGCAGGAAGTTCATCCGGGTAGCCGGACAAAGAGAACGGATTTGAAAACGTCACCAAAGAACTGGACGATCTCGTGCTCACCTTGGTCCTCCATATAGTTTGTTGGATCTTCCCCGCACAGTCTGCCGCGGTACACGCTCGTAAGCACCGCGGTAGTACTGGCGTTGTAATTTAGAATAATGTGCAAATGGCAGACGCGCGCTGATCGATGTTAGTCTGCGGCCAATGACCTGAGATTTTATTGGAATCTCAAATGCATTTGGTGCCCGAGGATCAGGTACTGCCAAAAATTGACTAACCTGCGTCAGTGCAACGATGTTTGGATTCCGGCAACGTGATGTGTGTTGGCGGGATATTTGCTGGCGTGTTCTTAACGAGTATTTGAGAAGCGCAGGAAATCCAGTACCGCTATCGGACTGTATTTATCTTGCGCTTCTTTTTCAGTGAAATCCCAAATCTGCCGAAGCGAATGGCGTCTCTAACCAGGCAACTATCGTCAAAATCCCGGCATCGCCGAAGGGGTGAACCTATTGTTTCAACAGTGGCCCGACCTGATCCAGATAAGTGGGGTCAAAACCGGCCAACGTCACCAGTCCGTCATAATCATCAAATGCCACTTGCCCGGATTGAAAAGTAACCAGCCCCTTCTCCCGCAGTTGCCGTAGGACACGATTAACATGTACAGCACTCAGTCCCAGCGCATCGGCAAGATGGTATTGTGTCAGTGGGCAGGTATATCCCATCTTGGTTGCCATCCCGACCTGAGTCAGCCTCACACCAAGTTCCAAAAGAAAATGCGCCATGCGCTCACTCGCATCTCGCCGTCCTATGTTGACCAGGTGCTCAACCACCATCGCTTCATCTCTAGAGACCGCCCAAAGGATTGCTGTCGCCAGCCGGGGCGTTTGCGCAAATGCTTCCAGGAGATCATCCACTACTACCTCAATGGCTTGGATTTCCATGATTGGTTCTATGCTGTGATCCGAGGTGTGCAGCAGAACGCTCCGCAAGCCCAGAAAGTCACCCGGTACTTGGAAGTCGACGATCTGACGCGAACCGTCTGTCTGGGTTTTGTAGGAACAAACCCAGCCCGAGGACAGAACGTAGGCAGCCTGCTCTGATTGCCCTTGATGCACAAGGTCACGTCCCGCTTCAAAGGTCCTGCGACGCTTGTGCAGGCGCGCTAATACCGCAAGTTCAACCTCAGTCAGAGAGACGAAGTTTGAGAGCTTTCGGGTGAGGGGGCTGTTATTGATAGTGGGCAAATATTCTTCCTTCATCAATGAGCCGTCCGCAAAACTATACCACGCAAAGACTGCTTTCGATCAGTTAAGTATACTGCAATCCATGCCAGAATGGTGCAATTCATCGTGGCGCTTCCTTGCTTGGACGCCTGTCAAAAAAGGACGTCTACCATGGCCGACCGGCAAGACTACTCAGGAATAGCCGCACTCTCAATCTGTGAAGCGCTTTTGCTTGCAATTAAAGATCGTGAGCTCCTCCCCGAACATGAGATTGTGGGAGTTCTGCGTGACGCAGCCGCTGCCCACGAAGCAGCGGTTGGCAACAAGGAAGAAAAGGATATGCACCAGGCCGCCGCTGTTCTGATAAACCAGATCATTGCTTCCGGCTATCGCGTTCGGCAGTAACGTTATGTCCCGCATCGGAAAACTAGATTACGCTCGCCAAAAAAAGCTTAACAGCAAATAGACACACTTTTGGCACCTCGTTCCTGATCAGTTCAAACACGAAGCAAGAACCAAAGTTTTAAGGTTTGCTATATCCCGCGTCTTGCTTGTCCGACCGTGCTGCGGCGAAGGTACGGTTTCCGTTAACGCAAATACAACGCCTGCGAATGACCTGATTGGTGACACTCGCCGCGCCGCAACAATAAGTATGCGCGACCGCGAGCAAATGCTGCTTCAGCGAAGGCTCCAGAACGAATGACGGCAAAGTCGCGCAGACTGAGAGTTCAAACTGCCCCAAAATTATCGCACGCAGCGAATGGCAACAAATCGGGCTGCAGCCGCAGCATTATGATGAGGTGCTGGATGTCGGCACTGGGTCGTCATTGCCCGCGAGAAAAAGGTCCTGCTGTCCGATGCTGCACAGTGTTCAAACCGGAGCAACGGTGCATTACGGCCATTGAACTTTGTTTGCTCGGAAAGGAGGTTGGAGTTCGTGTGAATTTCGCAGGTGCAAGCCGGCCTAACAAATTCACTGCACCGTTCAACGCATCTCGACATAGTGTAATAGGCGTGAAGTCGCAGGGGTTCGTATCTATGGATAGCTACCCCGAAAGCGCAGTCAAGAAGAGGCGTCGCCATGAGATCGCGTAGTGACATTACTGCTTTGAAAACCCTGGCTATATCGGGTGGCCATACGTTGTCCTTGGTCAGTGGCGATGTCGAAGACCAGGTTACATTTCAGCTCGAACGCTTAGTTTCGGAAGGGTGTTGTCACGTTAACTTCCGACCCACCAAGGAATGCTGATGCCCGGACTTCAA
>NZ_WQGH01000021.1:7500-22302 GCF_013034585.1 Ruegeria sp. HKCCA5426 | reverse complement strand
CTTAGTCCTCCGTTTCCTGAACATAACGGTGGACCCGTTCAGTTGGGGAGGCTCACGAAAACGACCAGCAGCCTAACTGCTGGTCGATAGCTCGTCAACATTTACCTATAGTGGCTTGCCCGAACGGCGGCCCTTGATCATTTCGCAGTGAAAGCTGGGATCAGCCGTTCACGCTGTCCTTCAGAGCTTTCGCAATGGTCATCTTGACCACCTTGTCGGCCTCTTTCTTGAACTGCTCGCCGGTGGCGGGGTTGCGCACCATGCGCTCGGGGCGCTCGCGGCAGTAGATTTTGCCAACGCCGGGCAGGGTCACTGCGCCACCGGCGGATACTTCGCGGGTAATCAGGCCGGTGATGGCCTCAAGCGCGCTGTTGGCGGCTTTCTTGTCTGTCCCCATTTCCTCAGCGAGAGCAGCAACCAGCTGAGTCTTTGTCATAGGCTTTGCCATTTCTTGGTCTCCTTAACGTGCCCGATAAATAGGGCCTCACCGCGTAACTGTAACGGGATATTGTGGCCGAACACAACGAATAGTAGCGCCGAACACCCTAAAAATATGGGGAAAACGTTGCTTTTTTGCTTCAGAGAAAGGCCGTTTCGTCGAAAGAACGCAATTTCCGGCTGTGCAGGCGCTCTAACGGCATGCCGCGCAGATGTTCCATTGCACGTATTCCGATCGCCAAATGGCGGCTGACCTGCGTGGTATAGAACGCCGAAGCCATACCCGGCAACTTCAATTCCCCGTGCAGCGGTTTGTCCGATACGCATAGCAAGGTGCCATAAGGGACGCGAAACCGATAGCCATTCGCCGCTATGGTGGCGCTTTCCATATCCAACGCGATGGCGCGTGACTGGCTGAGGCGTTGCACGGGTCCGGACTGGTCGCGCAACTCCCAGTTGCGGTTGTCGACCGAGGCGACGGTGCCCGTACGCATGATCCGCTTCAGCTCATACCCCTCAAGTTCCGTGACCTCGGCGACGGCCTGTTCCAAGGCCACCTGAACCTCGGCCAGCGGAGGAATCGGCACCCAAACCGGCAGGTCATCGTCCAGTACCTTGTCTTCGCGCAGATAGGCATGCGCCAGAACAAAATCGCCCAACGCCTGCGTGTTGCGCAGACCCGCACAGTGACCGACCATCAGCCATGCATGAGGCCGCAGAACCGCGATATGATCAGTGGCGGTTTTGGCATTCGAAGGCCCGACCCCGATATTGACCAGCGTAATGCCCGACCCATCCGCGCGCTTCAGGTGATAGGTCGGCATCTGCGGCAGCTTCAACGGTTGTTCCAGAGTTCCATCCGCCGTGGTGATCTGCACATTTCCGGTCGATACGAAGCTGATGTAGCCGCTATCGGGATCGGCCAGTTGTTCGCGCGCGTAGTTTTCGAACTCGGACACATAGAACTGGTAGTTGGTGAACAGCACGTGGTTCTGAAAATGGCTGGGATCGGTTGCCGTATAATGGGCCAGACGCGCCAGTGAATAATCGACTCGTTGGGCGGTAAACAAGGCCAGTGGACCATCTTCGTCTTCGTGATCGTGAACGCCATTTACAATGTCGTCATTCGTGGTGGTCAGGTCAGGAACATCAAAGACATCACGCAGCGTGAAACCGGCCGCACCCTGATGGGGAACAACCAGATCCGGATTGTTCGCCACCGCGAAATGAACCGGGATCGGCGTATCTGAGGCTCCGATCGTCACCGGTTGATCGTGGTTTTTGATCAGTAGCGCGATTTGCTGGGTCAGGTAGGACCGGAACAGATCAGGCCGCGTGACGGTGGTTGCGTGCATTCCGGGCTCGGAAACATGGCCAAAGCTCAGACGGCTGTCCACCTGCGCATAAGACGAGGTCTTGATCCGAATCTCCGGGTAAAAGGCCCTGTATCGTTCGGTCGGGGTGCCTTGTTCCATCGCCTGGGCAAAGCTGTCGCACAGAAAGCGCGTTGCTTGTTCGTACAGTTGTTCCAGCCGTTCAACGGCAGCAGCCGGATCGGTAAATTTCTCGGCGCTGGGCACGTCGGGTGTTTTTATTATTGTCATGCAAGTGGTTCCAGAAGATCAATTTTTTCAAATGTACGCACGTCGATCAGGCCGAGGTCGGAAATCCGTAACTCGGGGATCACGACAAGGGCCAAAAGCGAGTGCTGCATATACGCATTGTTAAGGTCACAGCCGCAGGCCTGCATCGCCTCGACCATGCGTTCGGCCTTGGCTGCCACGTCAGATGCAGGACTGTCGGACATCAGTCCGGCAATGGGCAACTCGACCAAGGCCAGTTCCGCGCCATCGCGGAAAATGGTGATCCCGCCCCCGACCTCGGCCAGTCGATTTGCGGCCAGGGCCATCTGCTCGCGGTCGGTACCCACAACGATCATGTGGTGGCTGTCATGCGCCACGGTAGATGCCATAGCCATCTTGCCCTGATAGCCGAACCCCGAGACAAAGGCGTTCGTGACCCCTCCGGTCGCGCGGTGGCGCTCGACCAGCGCGATCTGGCAAACCTCACCTTCGCCTTCCACCAACCCTTCGATGATCGGCAGCTCGGCCTTGAGCGCCTTGGTCGGCGCCTGATTTTCAACCACTCCAATCACGTTGGCCTGTACGCGATTGGCTCCGGCGGGCGCTGTGATCTCAAAATCAGCAGCGGCGAGCGTATGCCCCAGATGGACAGTGTTCCGTGCGGTCTCGGGCCAGTCAAGATGTGGGCAATTCACCGTGATTGTTCCGCCCTCGGCCACAACCTGACCGCGGGCGATGACCGTTTCAATCGGCAGTTCGGTCAGGTCTGAGCTGAGAATGATATCGGCCCGCCGTCCCGGCGTGATCGAGCCGATCTCACGTTCAAGTCCGAAATGGGTCGCTGTGTTGATCGTGGCCATTTGCAATGCGATCAACGGATCGCACCCGCAGGCGATCGCATGTCGCACGACCCGGTTCATATGACCATCATTGACCAATGTCCCAGAGTGACAATCGTCCGTGCAAAGGATGAAGTTCCTTGGGTCCAGCCCTTTCTCGGTAACGGCCGTGATTTGGCTTTCCACGTCGAACCATGCCGACCCCAACCGCATCATGGATCGCATACCTTGTCGAACCCGCGCGATTGCGTCGGCTTCGCAGGTTCCTTCGTGATCGTCTGCCGGTCCGCCTGCCACGTATGCCGCAAAATCAGGCCCTAAATCAGGCGAAGCGTAGTGTCCGCCTACTGTTTTTCCCGCATTTTGCGTTGCTGCGATCTCGGCAAGCATCTTGGGGTCGCCATTGATCACACCCGGGAAGTTCATCATCTCGCCCAGCCCGATTATGCCGGGCCAGGACATCGCTTCGGCAACGTCCTGTGCGGTGATTTCGTATCCCGTTGTTTCAAGGCCGGGCGCAGACGGTGCGCAGGATGGCATCTGGGTGTAGATGTTCACGGGCTGCATCAACGCTTCGTCATGCATCATCCGCACGCCGTCTAACCCCAGCACGTTGGCGATTTCATGCGGGTCGGTGAACATGCTGGTGGTTCCATGTGGAATGACCGCGCGGGCGAACTCGGCCGGTGTCAGCATCCCTGATTCGATATGCATATGGGCATCGCACAAGCCGGGCAGCATGAAGTGACCGTTCGCTTCGATGATCCGGGTGTTTGGCCCGACGCAATGCGACGCATCTGTTCCCACAAAGGCAATGCGCCCGGATGCAATGGCAATATCGTGACCTGGCAGAACTTCGCGGCTGTGCACATTTACCCACGACCCGCCGCGGATAACCAGATCTGCGGCTTCGCGTCCTGCAGCGACAGCGATCAAACGGGGGGCGACTTCGGGCCAACTTGGGAAAGGTGTGTATTCCATGGCCCAACTTTCCTGAATGCTGGGAAAGGTTCAACCCCTGCTGAACAGCTATCATGAAACCGTCACGCAGCGCGTCAGCGCTGCCCGGCCCAACCAAAGAAGATGCCCCCTGTGGGCATTGCCGATGGGCGGGAGCGTTCCATCATGTTTGAAGATCGCTTTCAATCTCGCGGCGCACCCAATCGGCAAAGGCCAAAGCTCCGGGTGTTTCTTCGGCCTGAGGCGACAGCAGTAGGTAATAAGCTTCGGGCATTGCCGCGCGATGATCGAAAGGCGCGATGAGTTTGCCCTCGTCAATTAACCTGCGGGCGATGGTGTCATGTGTCAGGCACAGCCCACCGCCTGCCATCGCCACCGAGAGGCTGACCAGATAGGTCGTCGAGTAAGTGATGGGCGGTTTTTCCCAAATTAGACCCTGTTCTTCGACCCAGCACTCCCAATTCGACAGCAGGTTGGAGCAATCGAACAACGGATGTTGCTGCAAAGTTTCCAGCGTAACCTGATACCCTGGCGCGCAGACTGGATAATAATGATCGGTCCTTAATAACTCGGTGCGTACCGTATCTGAGGGACGCAGAGAGTACCGGATCTCGACCGCAGCGCCTTCGGCCATTTCCCTTGGTTCCCAAAGCTCTGTGAAGATATTCAACTGAACCTCCGGGTGCTTCGCCCGAAATCTCGGAAGTCTTGGGGCAAGCCAGTTCACGGCGAAAGATATGTTGCTTTGAACCTGTACTGCGTTCTGCTGCGTGCCGGTGACGGCCTGTGTGCCCCGAACCAGAGTTCGAAACGCATCTCGCACAACCGGCAGGTAAGTAATTCCGGCTTCCGTCAGTTCCAGTGCGCGGGGCCTACGCAAGAATAAGGGCTGACCCAGATACCCCTCCAGCGATTTGATTTGCTGACTGACCGCGCTTTGCGTCATGTTCAGGTCCCGCGCGGCACCGGTGAACGAAAGATGGCGTGCCGCGGCCTCGAACGTGCGCAGCCACCCCAGCGGAGGAAGAGATTTCTGCATTGGCATAACTCAAGCATAAGTTTGACTAATGCATTACTTGCGTTTTTTTCGTTGGTCAAACATCCCCGGCGAAGGCAAGCTTTTTGTAGTTCGAATTCACCCGACAGGAGCCTGACATGAGCGTCACCAATCTGCGGCCCAATATCGACCACTGGTCCGAGCGAGTGAACCTTGCCGCGACTTTCCGGTGGACGGAACGGTTGAACATGCATGAGGGCGTGGCCAACCATTTCAGCTTGGCGGTCAATCCGGAAGGAACGCAATTCCTGATGAACGCCAACCAGATGCATTTTGCGCGGATCAAGGCGTCAAACCTGTTGCTTTTGGACGCGAATGATCCTGATGTGATGGCCCAACCCGGCGCTCCGGACCCGACAGCATGGGGTTTGCATGGGTCTATCCACCGGCGCTGCCCTCATGCGCGCTGTGTGATGCATGTACATTCCATTTTTGCGACAGTTCTCGCCTCGCTTGCTGACAGCACCCTGCCGCCGATCGACCAGAACACGGCAACCTTTTACGACCGATATGTGGTAGATGAGGAATTTGGCGGACTGGCCTTTGAAAGCGAAGGTGAGCGTTGCGCGGCCATGCTTTCAGACCCGAAAAAGAAGGTCATGATCATGGGTAATCACGGGGTGTTGGTCATCGGCAGCGACCCGGCAGATGCCTTTAATAGGCTCTATTATTTCGAACGGGCGGCCGAAACATATATTCGCGCGCTTCAGACCGGTCAGCCCTTGCGCGTGTTATCGGACGAGGTTGCCGAAAAGACCGCGCAAGAACTGGACGACTATCCCGATCAGGCCGAAGCACATCTGCGAGAGATCAAATCTCTGCTGGATGCCGAAGGCTCAGACTACGCCACATAAGCAGGAGGCCGCGATGACCAACGCGTCTCAGGACCCCGAAGCCGCCCGGTGGCACTACCATCCTGACGGGCCGGTGGGATTGAACCCATTGTTCAGCTGGCCACCACGCCCCGCAGCCGTTTTGAAGTGGTACAGCGGCGCTTGGTTGCAGATCACGTCGCTGACGCTTTGCATGGTTCTGGCGGTGACGGCTTACGTGTTTTTTTTTCCTGCGTTGGAAACGATGCAGAGCTTCGCGCCCGGCTGGATGTTCCGCATCTGGTTGCTGAACATGGTGCCGCAGATCCTGGTCGCGGGCGGGCTTCATTGGTGGCTGTACATGCGCAAAGGGCAGGGCATGTACAAGAAATTCGACCGCCGGGACCTGACACGCGACAACGGCAACTTCACATTCCGCAATCAGGTCTGGGATAACATCTGGTGGACGCTGGGCAGCGCGATGACGGTCGCCACCGTTTATCAATGGGTGATCTACTGGGCGATGGCGAACGGATATGTGCCGACCGTGACATGGGCCAGCGCGCCGGTCTGGTGCGTGGTGTGGATGCTGTTCATCCCGATGTGGTCAGGGCTGCATTTCTATTGGGTTCACCGGCTGGAACATCATCCGAAGCTTTATAAACACGTCCACGCGGTTCACCACCGCAACGTGAACATCGGGCCATGGTCGGGCATTTCGAACCACTGGTACGAGAACCTTTTGTACTTCACGACCTATTTCATTCACCTGATCGTGCCGTCGCACCCGCTGCACCTGCTGTTTCATACCTATTTCCAGCAGATCAGCCCGGTGCTGTCGCATTCGGGGTTCGAAAAACTCAGGGCAGGGGACACGGATGCCGCCCGTGCCGGGGATTTCTTTCACCAACTCCACCACCGGTATTTTGAATGCAACTATGGCACGTCCGAAATCCCGTTCGACAAGTGGTTTGGCACGTATCACGATGGATCGGCTGACGCGACGACCCGAACGCGTGCCTTCAAGAAACAGATGTATACCTAACCGGCCCGCAACGTGCGTGGCGTAACGCCGAATTCGGCCCGGAATGCACGGGTCAGCGCGCTGGGATCGTCATAGCCTGACCGCAAGGCGACCTCTGCAATCGTCAGGTCGGTTTCGGTGACAAGCTTGCGCGCAAGGTTCAGGCGCAGGCGGCGGTAAACTTGCGCTGGGCCCGCGCCCAGTTCCGCGTGCATCCGAACGGACAGAGCTTTGTGTGATCGTCCAACGCGGCGGGCGATTTCGGTGATCGCCAGCGGCGTTTCCAGATTCTCCTGCATCAATGCCAGCGCCTTGTTCACGTATCCGCTGGTCGCACCCGCGCCACCGGAATGCGAGCGCGCGGAATTGCGGGTCATGAAAAGCTGCGCCACCTCCAGTGCCAGTGCTTGCCCGTGATCCTGCCCGACCAGGTGCAGGACCAGATCAAAGGCGGCCATAGCACCTGAGCAGGTGATGCGCTTGCGGTCGATGATGTAACGCTCGCGCCTTGTGTCGATGTCGGGGAACCGCTCGGTAAAGCTGTTCAGTTCTTCCCAGTGGATCGTGGCGCGGTGACCGTCCAGCAACCCCGCAAGCGCCAGCAGCCAGCTTCCGGTGTCCAATCCGGCCAGTTTCGCATAGCGACCAGCAGAAGCGCGCAACCCGGCCAAGGTGCGCCATCCGCCATGCGCCCGGAACCCGTAAGAGGGCATGACGAACAGAATATCCCCGCGGGCATCTTGAAGCGTTTGGTGCGGTGCGACCTGCAAACCTGAAGAAGACGTCACGGGCGTGCGGTCCAGTGACAGAAAGTTCCAATCATACAGTTTTTGACCTGCTATCGTGTTTGCCGCACGCAGGGGCTCGACCGTGTTGGCGAGGCAGTGATTTGAAAACCCGTCGAACAGAAGCACCCCGAATTGCTGCGGCGCAGAGGGGGATTTGATCCATTTCTGCATGCTTCATGACTATTTCTGCACGACAGAAAGATCAACCCGCGTCAGGATATGTTCAGATTCAGACGTGGAGACTCCAAATGCAATACGGCCTGTCCGACGAACAAGAGATGATCGTATCGACCGTTCGCAGTTTCGTCGAAAATGAGATTTACCCGCATGAAGACATGGTTGAGCGCACGGGCGAGGTTCCGCAGGAGATCGCCAACGAGATCAAGCGCAAGACGATCGAGCTGGGGTTTTATGCCTGCAATTTTCCCGAAAGCGTCGGCTGCGCTGGCCTGAACCATTTGGAATTCGCACTGGTCGAGCGTGAACTGGGTCGCGGGTCCATGGCCTTGAACCATTTCTTCGGACGCCCGCAGAACATCTTGATGGCCTGCGAGGGCGATCAGATCGACCGCTATCTGATGCCCGCCGTGCGTGGTGAAAAGATGGATGCGCTGGCGATGACCGAACCGGGCGCGGGCTCGGACGTGCGGGGGATGAAGTGCGCTGCTGTGAGGGACGGTGGTGATTGGGTGGTCAATGGCACCAAACATTTCATCTCGGGCGCAGAACACGCGGATTTCATCATCGTCTTCATCGCAACCGGCGAGGATCAAACACCCAAAGGCCCCAAGAAGCGCATCACCGCCTTTTTGGTGGATCGCGGCACTCCGGGTTTCACGATTCGTGACGGATATAAGTCGGTCAGCCACCGCGGCTATAAGAACATGGTGCTGGATTTCGACGATTGCCGCCTGCCGGATGCGCAGGTTTTGGGCGAGGTCGATGGCGGGTTTGAGGTGATGAACACATGGCTCTATGCAACGCGGATCACCGTCGCCGCCATGTCGGTTGGGCGTGCGCGCCGGGCATTCGACTATGCGTTGGATTATGCTGCAACGCGTGAACAGTTCGGCCAGAAGATCGGTAAGTTTCAGGGCGTGTCTTTCCAGATCGCCGACATGATCACCGAGATTGATGCCGCCGACCTGCTGACCCTTGCTGCCGCGGATCGCTTAGATCAGGGGTTGCCCGCAAATCGTGAGATCGCCTCGGCCAAGCTTTATGCCTCGGAAATGCTGGCGCGGGTGACGGATGCGGCGATCCAGGTGCATGGCGGCATGGGTCTTATGGATGACTACCCGCTGGAACGGTTTTGGCGCGACGCCCGTGTTGAACGCATCTGGGACGGCACCAGCGAGATCCAACGCCACATCATCAGCCGCGATCTGCTGCGGGCGCTTGGCGCATGACCGCAGCGCTGACCCGTGCGCTAAACCCTGAATCCATTGCTGTGATCGGGGGTGGGGCGTGGTGTGCCTCGGTCATTCAGCAGGCGCGAAAGTTCGGGTTCAAGGGCGATATCTGGCCCGTTCATCCCAAGGCGGCTGAGGTTGCTGGGGAAAAGGCGTTCGGTTCACTGGAGGTGCTGCCCTCATCGCCTGATCTGGCATTCGTGGGGATCAACAGGCACGCCACAATTCAAACGGTTAAGGTTCTGTCCGCGATGGGCGCGGGGGGCGCGGTCTGTTTCGCCTCGGGCTTTACTGAGGCGCAGGCCGAAGATGACGCAGGAGCGGACCTTCAGGAGCAGTTAATCGCAGCGGCTGGGGATATGCCGATCCTTGGCCCCAACTGCTATGGGTTTGTGAACGGCTTGGATCGTGTGGCTGTATGGCCCGACCAGCATGGAATGCGGCCTGTGAATCGTGGTGTTGCGATCCTGACGCAAAGTTCGAACATCGCCATCAACATGACGATGCAGCGCCGTGCCCTGCCGTTGGCTTTCATGCTGACCTGCGGAAATCAGGCTCAGACGCATCAGGCCGATATTGCCCTGGCTCTGTTGGACGATGATCGCATTACTGCCATTGGCGTGCATATCGAAGGTTTCGGTGATCTGCGCAAATGGGAGGCTTTGGCCAGAAAAGCGCGGGTTCGGGGTGTGCCGATTGTTGCGCTCAAGATGGGTCGCTCTGCCCATGCGCAGGCGGCGACGATCTCGCATACGGCGTCCTTGGCTGGTGGCGATGCTGGTGCGCAAGCTTTTTTGGACCGGTTGGGAATTGCACGGCTGGATGACATTCCGAGCTTTTTGGAGTGTCTCAAGCTGCTGCATGTGACCGGACGGCTGAATAGCAATGGTCTGGGTACCATTAGCTGTTCGGGAGGAGAGGCCAGCCTTGCCGCAGATATGGCCACAAGCCGGGATGTGCATTTTCCGCCGCTGTCTTCGACGCAACGGGCCGAGTTGCGGGATGCCTTGGGGCCGATGGTGGCATTGGCCAATCCGCTGGATTATCACACCTATATCTGGCGCGACGCGGCGGCCATGACGCGGGCATGGGCCGCCATGATGAGTCCAGAGCAGGGTTTGACCATGGCAATCGTCGACTATCCACACACGGACTCGACAGATTGGGATTGTGCAACGCAAGCTGCTTTGAATTGCGTGGCGCGTTCGGGTCGTCCATTTGCCGTGACAGCAACTTTGCCGGAATTGATGCCTGAGGACGTTGCCCAACGGCTGCTGGACGGAGGGGTGGTGCCGTTTGCAGGGTTGCACGAGGCACTGGCGGCCGTCGAAGCCGCCTCGCGATCATTCGGCGCCCAAGCGGATTCTGTTCTGATGCCATCCTCTGCTGAAACGAACATTGTTCTGACCGAGGCAGAGGCGAAACTGGCCCTTGAGGAATACGGTGTACGAGTGCCGAAAAGCGTCGTGGCGCAGCCTGACGTGGCACGGCAGTCTGTAGAAAAACTGGTCGGTCCATTTGCGGTTAAAGGTGTGGGGCTGGCGCATAAATCCGACCAGGGAGCCGTTCGGCTGAATGTGAACCTTGAGGATGTGGACCGCGCCGCGTCCGAGATTGGAACGGCGGAAATTCTGATCGAAGAAATGGCGCCAAGCGGGGTTGCCGAACTGCTGATCGGCGTGACGCGCGATCCGGCCCATGGATATGTACTGACGTTGGGCGCAGGTGGGGTTTTAACGGAAATTCTGAGGGACTCGGTGTCTTTGTTGATCCCGTCGTCCCGCCAGGCGGTTCACAAGGCGCTGGACCGACTGGCCTGTGCGCCCTTGCTGGCGGGCTACCGCGGCAAATTCGCAGCGGACATGCAGGCAATTCTGGATACGATAGATGCCGTGCAAACCTATGTCATTGCTAATGCAGCCCATGTCAGCGAAGTTGAAATCAATCCGCTCATTTGCGGCCCCGATGGGGCGGTTGCGGTGGATGCCCTGATCCGAAAGGCAAGCTCATGAATCCGGTCAAAACCAAGCGCGAGGGCGCGATCCTGCAGGTCACTCTGGACCGGCCAAAGGCAAATGCGATTGATCTCGCCACCAGCCGCGTGATGGGGGATGTGTTTCGCGACTTTCGCGACGACCCGGATTTGCGGGTCGCCATTATTACAGGGGGTGGAGACAAGTTCTTTTGCCCCGGTTGGGACTTGAAAGCAGCAGCGGACGGCGATGCGGTAGACGGTGATTACGGCGTCGGCGGCTTTGGCGGTTTGCAAGAGCTGCGCGATATGAACAAACCGGTCATCGCGGCCGTCAATGGCATTGCGTGTGGGGGTGGGCTGGAATTGGCCCTGAGCGCGGACATGATCATCGCCGCCGATCACGCAAGCTTCGCGCTGCCGGAAATCCGTTCGGGTACGGTGGCGGATGCCGCCAGCGTCAAGCTGCCCAAGCGCATCCCTTACCATGTCGCGATGGAACTTCTGCTGACCGGGCGCTGGTTCAACCCGGAAGAAGCAAAGAACTGGGGCCTGATCAATGAGATCGTGCCGTCCGATCAGTTGATGGATCGCGTTTGGGAGTTGGCGTGCCTTTTGGCCAGCGGTCCCCCGCTTGTTTATGCGGCGATCAAAGAGATCGTGCGAGAGGCCGAGGATTCCAAGTTCCAGGATGTCATGAACCGGATTACAAGGCGGCAGTTGCCAACCGTGGATACGCTCTATGGGTCTGAGGATAATCTGGAAGGGGCGCGTGCTTTTGCTGAAAAGCGCGATCCGGTCTGGAAAGGACGTTAGACGCGCTCGAACAGGGCGATCAGGGCTGTGTCGTCCTTGTTTGGACCAACTGCCAGATCGCCATAAATGGGGACTTCGGACAGAGTCAGGTTCTGTATCTGACCCTGCGCCATCTTGTGCAAGGCTTCCGCGAAACCCAATTTCTCATAGTGCTGCGCATTGATGGACAGTGCGAACTGCGCCCCATGCCGGGCGACGCGTAGCAATGCAGGAAGAGCTTCTGGCCCAAGGTGGCCGTGGGTGAACGTGCCGGATGATACAACGCCGGAGTAGCTTTCGCGCGGCACGGGGATACCTTTGTTCAGATCAGCTTCAATCGCATCGCGGTAGATATCCTTGCGCATGGCGCGGTCCAGCATTTCGGCGCTGATATCTGTGGCGTCTATGGGACCCACGCCTAAACCGGCAAGAACGGCACCGCACAACCCGGTGCCTGCGCCGACATCCAGAACCGGACCCTGGCCTCCGGCGCTGACAAAAGCCCGAGCGGTGTGGACATGCAGTTGATAGTCCTCGCGCGCGGCGAACCCTTCGTCGTAATCGCCGGCCCATTCCGCATAGAGCCGCTTGTGATCCTCTGGAGACTCCAGCGCATAGGCGGCGTGCAGGTCGGGTGTTTTGGTACTCATGCCTAAAAGAAAGGCGCATTGAGGGATTCGAATCAAGTATCTCGGCACCCGAGCTTGCATCTGCCGAGATTGCAGATCATCAAGGGCGGCATGACAGGCACTCTTTTTTCGTTTGGTCACGGTTACTCGGCACAGGAAGTTTCCCGGCTGTTGAAGCCGAAGGGTTGGCGGGTTCTGGGCACCACGCGTGACCCTGCGCAGTCACCGGCTCTGAAGGCATCCGGGGCCGAACCTGTTGTCTGGCCTGGACAGACACCCGACCTGAACGGGGTCACGCATTTGCTAATCTCGACAGCACCAAATGCGCAGGGCGATCCTGTTCTGGCGGCCCTGCGGGATGAGATCGCAGCGTGCGCTTCGCAGTTCAAATGGGTTGGGTATCTATCCACCACAGCGGTTTATGGCGATCATCAGGGTGATTGGGTTGATGAAATGACCCCACCTGCACCAACGGCCGAACGCGGCAGGTGGAGGGTGCGGGCCGAGTCTCAATGGCAGGACATTCCGGGTCTACCGACCCATATCTTCCGTCTGGCTGGTATTTACGGACCGGGCCGCGGCCCGTTTTCCAAGCTCAAACGCGTTGGGATGCGTCGCATTATCAAACCCGGGCAAGTCTTTTCCCGTATCCACGTCGCAGATATTGCGCAGGTGCTTGTGGCGTCGATGGCGGCCCCAAATCCCGGCGCAATCTACAATGTTTGCGATGACGAACCCGTTCCGCCGCAGGATGTGATCGCCTATGCAGCCGAGCTGCAAGGCTTGCCCCTTCCCCCAGCCGTGCCGTTTGATGAGGCTGATCTGACTCCGATGGCCCGCAGCTTTTACAACGAAAACAAGCGTGTCAGAAATGACAGGATCAAGGATGAGCTTGGCGTGACCCTGCGCTATCCGAATTACCGGGTAGGGCTGAAGTCTTTAATGCAGGATGAATGAATTATGATAATTTTTAGTTATCACAATCATCCATAAACAAAACTTAAATGCATTGCTGGTCTTTGTTAGAACGGTTCTCGACAAGACCAAAGAGTCGCTCTTGCCTATCCCGCCTGCGCGAATTTTCACCGTGCGTTTAGGGTAGATAAAAACGTCATCTATATGTGTTCTTGATCGACCAAGTTTTTAACCGCGCAAGATTGCCGGAATTTAGCCAGGATTGGAGATCGACATGGACGGAAGTGATAACCCCAAGGCAGGCGGTTGCCCTGTGATGCATGGCGCCGGAACCCGCTCGAACCGGGATTGGTGGCCGAACCAGTTGAACCTCTCGATTCTGCACCAGAACGTGCCAGCCTCGAACCCGCTGGGTGCCGATTTCGATTATGCAGAGGCGTTCAAGAAGCTGGATATGAAGGCGTTGAAGGAAGACCTCTATGCGCTGATGACGGATTCGCAGGATTGGTGGCCTGCTGACTACGGTCACTATGGCGGGTTGTTCATTCGTATGGCATGGCACAGCGCCGGGACATACCGGACCGCAGATGGCCGTGGCGGGGCGTCGACCGGGAACCAGCGGTTTGCGCCGCTGAACAGCTGGCCGGATAACGGCAACCTTGATAAAGCGCGCCGCCTGCTGTGGCCGATCAAACAGAAATACGGCAACCAGATTTCCTGGGCCGACCTGATGATCCTGGCGGGCAATTGCGCCATCGAATCCATGGGTGGCAAGACCTTTGGTTTTGCCGGCGGCCGCGAAGATATCTGGGCCCCCGAGGAAGATATCTATTGGGGGACCGAGACTGAATGGCTGGCCCCCACCGACAACCCGCACAGCCGCTATTCAGGCGAACGTGATCTGGAAAACCCGCTGGCCGCCGTGCAGATGGGCTTGATCTATGTAAACCCCGAAGGCCCGGATGGAGAGCCGAATGTCTTGGCCTCGGGCCGCGACATCCGCGAGACATTTGGCCGGATGGCGATGAATGATGAAGAAACTGTTGCCTTGGTCGCCGGTGGTCACACCTTTGGCAAGGCGCATGGTGCGGGCGATCCTGATCTGGTTGGACCCGAACCCGAAGCCGCCCCGATCGAGGAAATGGGCTTTGGCTGGATCAACAAATTCGGTTCGGGCAAGGGTGACGACACCACCACCTCGGGCATCGAAGGCGCGTGGACCGCGAACCCGATCAAATGGGACAATGGATATTTCGACCTGCTGTTCGGCTATGACTGGAACCTGACCAAAAGCCCCTCGGGTGCATATATCTGGGAGCCGGTGAACGTCAAAGAAGAAGACATGGCCCCGGCTGCTCACGACCCGTCCAAGAAGGTCAAGACCATGATGACCACCGCTGATATGGCGATGCGCATGGATCCGATCTATGGCCCGATCTCGAAACGCTTCCACGAAAACCCGGACGAGTTCGCTGATGCCTTCGCCCGTGCCTGGTTCAAACTGACCCACCGCGATATGGGCCCGCGTTCGAACTATATCGGCGAAGAAGCCCCCACTGAGGAACTGATCTGGCAGGA
>NZ_WQGH01000021.1:0-2500 GCF_013034585.1 Ruegeria sp. HKCCA5426 | reverse complement strand
TCCGAATACCCGGGAGTACTAGATGGCAGACACACTGCGGATGCTAACGTCCGTAGTGGAGAGGGAAACAACCCTGACCTACGACTAAGGCCCCCAATTCATGGCTAAGTGGGAAAGCAGGTGGGACGACCAAAACAACCAGGAGGTTGGCTTAGAAGCAGCCATCCTTTAAAGATAGCGTAACAGCTCACTGGTCTAAATAAGTTGTCCTGCGGCGAAGATGTAACGGGGCTCAAGCCATGAGCCGAAGTCTAGGGATGCGTAAGCATCGGTAGCAGAGCGTAGTGTGACATAGGACTTATCCTGTATTGCCGCTGGTTATGCGGCGCGAGTAATCGCGCTCAAGTAGCCGAATAGGCGGTAGCGCAGGATCGAGTCCTTTCGATGAAGCCGGCCTGTGAGGGATCCGGTGGAGAGATCACTAGTGAGAATGATGACATGAGTAGCGACAAAGAGTGTGAGAGACACTCTCGCCGAAAGTCCAAGGGTTCCTGCTTAAAGCTAATCTGAGCAGGGTAAGCCGGCCCCTAAGCCGAGGCCGAAAGGCGTAGGCGATGGGAACTAGGTTAATATTCCTAGGCCAGGAGGATGTGACGGATTGCGGATGTAGTTCAGCCTTATCGGATTGGTTGGGCTGCTGAGCAGTTCCTGGAAATAGCCCTCCATCAGACCGTACCCTAAACCGACACAGGTGGACTGGTAGAGCATACCAAGGCGCTTGAGAGAACGATGTTGAAGGAACTCGGCAAAATACCTCCGTAAGTTCGCGAGAAGGAGGCCCGGTTCCTAGGCAACTAGGGGCTGGGGGCACAAACCAGGGGGTGGCGACTGTTTATTAAAAACACAGGGCTCTGCGAAGTCGCAAGACGACGTATAGGGTCTGACGCCTGCCCGGTGCCTGAAGGTTAAAAGGAGAGGTGAGAGCCTTGAATTGAAGCCCAGGTAAACGGCGGCCGTAACTATAACGGTCCTAAGGTAGCGAAATTCCTTGTCGGGTAAGTTCCGACCTGCACGAATGGCGTAACGACTTCCCCGCTGTCTCCAACATCGACTCAGCGAAATTGAATTGCCTGTCAAGATGCAGGCTTCCCGCGGTTAGACGGAAAGACCCCGTGCACCTTTACTACAGCTTCGCACTGGCATCAGGATTGTGATGTGCAGGATAGGTGGTAGGCTTTGAAGCAGGAACGCAAGTTCTTGTGGAGCCTCCCTTGAGATACCACCCTTCGCACTCTTGATGTCTAACCGCGGTCCGTTATCCGGATCCGGGACCCTGCGTGGCGGGTAGTTTGACTGGGGCGGTCGCCTCCTAAAGCGTAACGGAGGCGCGCGAAGGTTGGCTCAGAGCGGTCGGAAATCGCTCGTTGAGTGCAATGGCAGAAGCCAGCCTGACTGCGAGACTGACAAGTCGAGCAGAGTCGAAAGACGGCCATAGTGATCCGGTGGTCCCGAGTGGAAGGGCCATCGCTCAACGGATAAAAGGTACGCCGGGGATAACAGGCTGATACTGCCCAAGAGTCCATATCGACGGCAGTGTTTGGCACCTCGATGTCGGCTCATCTCATCCTGGGGCTGGAGCAGGTCCCAAGGGTACGGCTGTTCGCCGTTTAAAGAGGTACGTGAGCTGGGTTTAGAACGTCGTGAGACAGTTCGGTCCCTATCTGCCGTGGGTGTAGGAGACTTGAGAGGAGTTGCCCCTAGTACGAGAGGACCGGGGTGAACGATCCACTGGTGGACCAGTTGTCGTGCCAACGGCAGTGCTGGGTAGCTATGATCGGACAGGATAACCGCTGAAGGCATCTAAGCGGGAAGCCCCCCTCAAAACAAGGTCTCCCTGAGGGCCGTGGAAGACCACCACGTCAATAGGCCGGAGATGTAAGCGCAGTAATGCGTTCAGTTGACCGGTACTAATCGCCCGATAGGCTTGATTTGATCCAGTAATGGAAAGACAAGACCAAAGCATACACACCTTGAACATGGATAACTTCGTCGCTTTTTTGCAAAAGCAAAAAGAGCGACGGTGTTGATTGAAAACACAACCGAGTGGCAACGCGCCTTTTGCAAGCAAAAGACGCTGCCTGCCACCTGTCGCTTTCTTGCACAGCAAGAAAGTCGACATGGGCTTTTCCTCGGTTTGGTGGTCATAGCGCAAGTGAAACACCCGGTCCCATCCCGAACCCGGAAGTTAAGCACTGCCGCGCCAATGGTACTTGGGCTTAAGCCCCGGGAGAGTAGGTCACCGCCAAACCTAGTAAAAGCCCAATTCTCTCTAAACGATGAAACACTTTCCGACCCTGACGCGGGATGGAGCAGCCCGGTAGCTCGTCAGGCTCATAACCTGAAGGTCGTAGGTTCAAATCCTACTCCCGCAACCAGGTCGGAAACTTTCAAAGCAGTCCGTTCAGACTACAATTGAGCCACCAGATCAATCGCTTAACGTCTTCACCTCGTCAGGCTCATAACCTGAAGGTCGCAGGTTCAAATCCTACTCCCGCAACCA
>NZ_WQGH01000020.1:0-26804 GCF_013034585.1 Ruegeria sp. HKCCA5426 | reverse complement strand
CTTAGTCCTCCGTTTCCTGAACATAACGGTGGACCCGTTCAGTTGGGGAGGCTCACTCTTCCAGAATGGGCGTGTTTATCTCTGGATCAGAGAAAATGAGTACACGTGATGCTGGCATTTCTACGCCTTCAGCTTTGGCCAAGCGCGCGTGATCTATTGATGCGATTGGAGTAGCTCCCACTTCGACAACGGCAGTCTCAAGCTCTAAAAAGTTTTTGTCCACCGCAGTCTGGACAGATGACGATTGTGCCAGACAGGATGTCGAAACCGACGCTGTTGCAATCATCGAGAGAACAAAGCCAAACCTCACCATTTTACCGCTTCCCACTTCATCGTACTTTTTTCAGTGAAACAGCCGCCAGAGCCGCAAATGCTATCTCGGCCGTAAGATAAAAGAGAAGTATCCCGTTCGGAACTCCATCGATAAGAATGCTTAGTATGCGTCCAACGGCCAGTCCCGACATAAACAAAAATAGAACCCACAGCGCGGGGCGTTGTAATTCTGGTTTCGAAGCGGCCGCCAACCAAAACAACGCGTTTGCCAGGTAAAGACCCATAATCGCTCGGAACACGTGGGTTTGGTTCGTCCCTTCCACCGGAAATCCCAGCAAAACTGGGATCGAACTGCCGGGCATCAGACCGTAAGATAACGCAATTGGTAGGAGGCCGACGGTAGCAAGCAGAAGGACCAATCTAGAACTCATGGAGGACTCCTTCTCGTAGTGGTTTCGCTTTTTTGCGAAATTCCTAGTCGGTTTTTTGGGGCATCCGATGATCCGAGCCGGATGCCCAAACAGCACTCAGAAAGGTATATTGTATGCCTCATTAACCTTCTGAGACATGACGCCTTCGGTTGATGTCTATTCTTCAACCTAACCTTGGTTGGAAACCAGCTTCCCACTCGGAAGAATTCCTCTAAGGTTTCAAGATGTGCTTTTACCAGACTGGCGCTACTGCTGCTTTCGTTTGACCGAAATAATGCAGCCAGAGTGTTTTGGATGTCGTGCCGGTACATCGCGTGCCATTGCGTCCACATTCCCCAGATGCCGCAGCGCCCCGTTGTTCAGCAAAACACCGCGTCCGGCATCATACCGGCGCTGTCCAAATCCGCTGGCAACGCATTCCCAGTCTTCCTTGGCCGCCGCGTTGCGGAACTTCGGTAGGTCGTGCGGGTCATGCCGTCCAGGTGTTGCTGCGACGTGGTCGTGTTTCTTTGAATTGCTTTGGTGGGTTAAGTGGTGGGTCACTTGTGTTGTGCCGGGTTGCTGGATGGTCCCAGTTGTTGGCCTCGGCTTTGGGCGCATGATTGTCACGACGCCTTGTGGTTTCGGATGCCCTGGGACTGCCACGTGAGTTGCCGTAGGTTTTGGTGTCAACTGTGGAACCTGACCAGGAACCGCCGTGGGAACCTGATTGGGGGTTGCGGTTGGGACAAGCGGTGGTGTCGCTGTAGTGCCGCTGGGTTGCGGAACACGGCCGGGCACTGCGACCGGAATCTGGGTTGGTGTTGCAGTCGGGACGAGCGGTGGCACAGCAGTTTGACCGGTGGGCTGAGGTGGGACCTGACCAGGAACTGCGACCGGTATTTGGTTTGGTGTTGCGGTGGGCACAAGTGGCGGCACCGCTGTTGGGCCGGTTGGTTGAGGCGGAACCTGGCCAGGGATAGCTATCGGAACTTGATTGGGAGTTGCAGTCGGAACTTGCGGCGGCACCGCGGTGGGACCAGTAGCCAATGGCGGAACCTGATTTGGAACAGCTGTCGGAACCCGGTTTGGTGTCGCGTTTGGTGCCAGAGGCGGAGTTAGGGTCGGCGCTACTACCGGCGTGGGAACCTGACCGGGAACCGCTATTGGTGTCGCGATAGGAACTTGATTGGGAATCGCGTTCGGGACCGCGCCCGGCGCAAGGACTGGAACAGTAACGGACGTGGGCGTTTGCTGCGTTCCCTTAGGCGGTAACTGATTTGCCACCGGCTGAGTTGGGCCAGTAACTTGATTACCTGCCCCTTGCCCACCAGCCTGCCCGCATCCTTGGCTCGACTGGTGTGGGTTCCCTACGCCTCGGCACCACCCGTAGTGATTTCCGCGGGCAAAGACCTGAGTAGCGGCCAGTTCTGCAATTAGACAAGTTGCGGTAAGTACAGCAATTCGGTTCAGTTTCATAATATCCTCACCAACTTGTTGTCAGAGCAAGATACGCGCCAGGATCGCCAGAGTCGGTCAAAGGGCCGTCTCTCAAAGGGACACCGACATATCCGGACAGGAATAGATTTTGCTTGAACTCAATGTCCAAACCCAGACCTGTCGATGCCAGTGTAGCATTATCAACTTCGAAACTCGCAGGGTCATTGTTCGAGATGTATCCCACGTCGAAAAAGGCAAAGGGCGTTAAGCGATGTATGCTCTGGGAACTGGGGAAGTAGGAATGAGACACTTCGAAAATCGCGGAAATCCCGGAATCACCATCCACTTCGTCAAAACGATATCCGCGCAAAGCATAACGATCACCAAGGAAGTACTCTTCGACTGAGGGCAGCCGGTCTGTTGTGTACTGCCCCCAGATCTCGGTTCGCCAAGCTGTATTGGGAGACAAGCCCGTTAGCGGGCTTTCGTATCCGACGCCGCCTCGTAGATGCCAGAACGAAGAGTCCCCGTCGTCAAAATTCGCGTCTGTCGTGTCGTTGTCATTGTCACCAAAAGATAAGGTTAGCCCCGCTTCCAGAGCTTGTCCCTTTGGATAGTTTTGCCCATAAAGATATGTAAGGCCAACGACACTCGCGTCACTGGATAATGGAACGCCACCACTGACTGAGTCCGCTTTTGAAAGGCGATAGTCCAGCAGAAGATACCCATAACGGGCCACATCGCGGATCACGGGGTAACCCATCGCGACTGTGAAGTTCTCGCCGTCAATATCTGTTCTCGCAAAGTCCCCCGAGAGGTCACGTTTTGCGTTTATGTTCCCGTAGAAGATCTCACCGTACAGACCATTGCTGTTCAGCGGCGTGCGATAGGTAAGAGCGCCCCATAAAGAGTGTTCATCGTCTTTGTCCCAATTGTAATTGCCTGATCCCTCAAATCGCAGCAAATCCCCGACAGTCAGCGTTGAATAAAACTCTTGTACGACATAGAAGCTGAGCGCTTCTCCAAGCTCACGCGGAGGGTTGTCGAGTGTCGCACTACCGGCTTGTTTTCGCAGTGGCTCTCCCAATACTCTCAGCCGAGCACCAGCCTGATCCGGATAATCAAGTTCAGTCGACACGTCCAAGTCGGGTATGTCCTCGGCCAACATAACCGCCCGCTCAAATCGCTTGAGAGTTATTGGGTATGCGGTGGTGAGGGGGCGAAAGATCTTTTCTAGGGTTTGGAACGTGCGCGTATCTACGCCTTCAATTTCGATGGTTTGAATGTGCCCTTCATCAACAATTATGCTCTGCCCATCGGGACCGCGCCAGGCCTCAGCCAAGAAGTAACCGTCTTCTCGGTAGATCTGAGTGATCGTTGATGCGACCTCCACCGCTGTGATGCGTCCTGACCGATTGAAGGCCAATTGACCGGCAAAAGTTAACAGCTCATCCGCATCATACACCGTTACGCCGCTGACTGAGTGCTGTGATGCAATGTCCCAGGTTTGGGCAATGCTACTTCTTGGAACTGATGCAGTGGCCACAAGAGAGCAAATGATCGCAAAAACAACTGAGCTGAATAAGCGCATTTTTGACAACCTTAAAGTGACTGAGCATGTTGAAGTCCAATGTTATTATGTGGTTCGCATGTGTGAACCTGACGCTACTCGAATGTATTGATGGGTGATGTTTTTAAGAAACACAGTGAACAGAACGCAGATTTACTTAATACGCCGCACATACGACGGCGCTCAATTACACAACCCGGCTTTTCAACAAGTTAGAGTAGAGAACTAGTAGGACAGTCCTCACAATTCCGGTTGCTCAAAAACATAAAGCCGCGATTTCTTGGCATCGTCTGTTAGGACATAGAGAAGCCCTTTGGTCTCATCGAGAGCGATTCCTTCGGGATGTTTAACTTCCTTTTGTTTGCCATCTTCTGTGAATGTCAAACTGATAGACTTTACGGACTTGGACTCTGGATTGTAGACGAAGATTTGACGGCCTTTGTCACTTACAATCCAAAGAGAACGTGAGGACGGGGACCATGTTAGGCCGCTCAAATCCAGTTCATCATCATCTACACGCTCGGAGATAAAACCTGCATCGCGGGCTAAAGGAATGATCTTAACAATTTCGTCTAGCGCTGGTGATACGACCATTAACAACCTTGGTTGTCCTTCAATGCCAATGAAGACCCGCCCGGATTCCGGGTCGACGGCGATGCCCTCAGGTCCCTTGTTCAAAGGATTACCGACGAGCAATTCAGCGGCGTCCGAGTAGCCTTTGAGAGATGTGAGAGGGATTGTAGTTAGTTGAATGGGGTCAGTCGGGTGAACGACTAGAATTGATCGATCAGTTTCCTGAAGTACTAAAACAGTCCCATCTTTTCGTGATGCGACGCCCTCCAAATCTGATCCTACCAATGCTGGCAACTTGAAAGAGTTTCCCAATACCCCGTCGATTCCGAGTAGGTGCAGTTTAGGTTCGGCATCACTTACAGACCACAAGAAGCCTTCAGCGTTAGACATTGCTAAACCGGAAGGCTCTGAAAATCCCTCTGATTTGTCTGCCACCTTGAATTTATCGACCAGAACCAATCCAGCACTTTCGGCGCAGGCAAAACCGGTCCAAGGCAAGAAGGCTGCCGCAACCAAGCTGGCTGCAAAAGCGAGTCGTCTAAGTTTGCAGAAACACCGTGAAATTTCAGCTTTTGACGAAAACACTCTGTTTTCTGTCATTGGATTCTCTCGCGCTTGGACCACATCCCTGTATCAGCGTTCGTATCACAGTCCGGATACGTTGTCCGAAGAATGCACTGTAATCTCTTTACCTGATCCCGCCTGTTGCGATTGAATTGAATAGGGCATGATGTGCCTTTGGTTAAGCGTAAGCCTTTGGCGTGAGCAGGAAGGAAGACAAGTTGAATACGTCCCTCACATTTGTGACCGTGTTGTTGATACTGCTGTTGCCAGGTGCTGCGGTGTCACAAGTCGACCCTGCAACGATGCTGGCCGGGGCTTCGGGGTCGGAAATCGTTATCGAACGCCGGTGGACGCAGTTTCGTGGCAAACAGGAACTGTATTTCTTCACGCTCGATGTGATCGTCACGATCATTCTGGCTGGCTTGATCGTCTATCATCCGGTGAGACGTAAAGCCCGTAGAAGCGTCCGCGACATAGTTATGCCAAGGCTTTTCTTCCTGTATGCGCTTATCGGTATGGCGGTTGGTTTTCTGGTGGTTCAGCACGGTTCAATGATCGGTTTCGTTATCTTTGGCATCGGCGCGTTGCTCAGGTTCCGCTCCAATCTCGATGATCCGGTGGACACAGTCGAAATGATAATCGTGACCGTTCTTGGTCTTGCGGTCGGTCTGGGCTTGCCGCTGATGGCCACACTGGTGGCGGTTGTATGTTGGTGTTTCATTTGGCTTGGTGGAAGAAACAAGGGTGTAGAGATTTCCCTCAAGGCCTCAGACGAAGAGCACTCGTTGAATGTCAGCGGCGCCATTGAAGCTATGGCCGCAGACGCTGGATGGAAGCTGGTCAGAAAACACCACGTCCCCGGAAAATCTCGCGTTTCATTGCTGTTCATCACCTCGGGTGGACTTTCAGAAGCTCGGATAGAAGAGATGATAAACGATCTGGTTCCTGAAAAAGTTGAACTGAAACTCAACCTCTAGTCATTTAACAAGGTCTAAACGTTTCAACACCGCATTCGGGGATCTGATCTCTTTCGGGAGCGACTTGAAGTTTACCGACCTTTCGAAATCAGGCCCTCGATACACTGCTATCCCAAACTCTCCGTTTGGCTGGAACGTAACATGAGTGAAGCTGTGAGGTGATCTGGCTTTTGAGCCAATAAGCCGTCGCGGGCCACCCCCCAAACAAGCTTGAGAGACGTAAGCTACCCCGTCTTTCCAACCGGGGTAGAAGGCATGATGGTGGCCTGACAGATGCAGAACGACACCGCTTTCCAAATAGATTTTTTCAAGTGTTGGGTCACCGATGATTTCGCGTTCGCGTTGGATCGCGAACGGCCAAAGTGGGAGGTGACTGAAAGTGACAATCGGGTCTCCGTCTGCACCCAGTTCCTGTAGGCGGTCCTGCTGGTCACCGGACAGGGGTCCTAGGGTTGTTGCATCCAGAGACGCAAACGTAATGCTCTGCATCTCAAATGCGTAGAAGAATGGGTAGTCATTTGAAACCAGGAAATCGACGTCTGGTTTTCTCGGAGTCCATTCCTCTGCGTATATTTTTCTTTCACGCTCGAACCCACTGTAGGCGGAAGCATCATGGTTTCCAGGCGTGACCGCAAATGGAATTCCGGCAGCCGCTAAAGGATCTGATACGGCCACGTGAAACGCCTTCCACATCTCCCTGACCTGTTTGTCGGACAAGTTGGGAATGCGCTGTCCCGCAACCATATCTCCGGTCGAAATCACCAAATCGGGATCAATCTCGACTATCCGCTTAATCGCCTTGTCGACGCGGGCATCGTATTTCACCGAACCATAGCTGCCGTTCAGATCCGATATGACGATAACATCCAATGCCGCCGCTTTGCAGGCGAGCAGAGTGGTCCAAATGAACGCCGCAATAAGCGCAGAACACCTACGGTTCATAACAGTCCACAGCCTCTACCTCGGTGTCGTTTTTCAAAATGAATGCGACAGGATCCAAGTCGAACATCAAATCACCATTAGAACAATTGTCCTGGAGAATGGACATTGCCAGCTCGGTGTTTTTCACAACTTGGGCAATCTGCCTATCTGACAACCCAAGGCTCCGCGACAACCAGCCATAGACGGGACCTTGAGATTGAAGATCACTATTCAAAGCAACCAAGCGCCGGTAGGTGCTTGGAGAGAAGTGCCGCATTTTTTCCAGCATTTGAGTAGATTTCGCGAAGTTAGCATACTCGACCCGCCCACCAGCATCGTTGTCGTTTAGATTGCTGCGACGGATCAATAATGCCTCGGCGGGAATATCTCCATCGTTCGGCTGATGGTGATTGGCTTTCTTATGCTTCAGCTTTCCGTCTTCGACCCAATACCAATAGGGTGTGAAGTCTATGTTTCCTACACGGTCCTGCTGGCTGAAGATGAAGTCGAGTAGAACAATTTCGGTAAGTTCTTGCATCCAAAATGCCATCTGTTGGTCACTGACATCGGGGCCGAGATCCTTGTTGATGATCCGGTCTTTTCGGCCTTCTTTAACGCCCTCTGCAATGGCCTCTGGCAAGGGTTTTGAAGAACGCAAAGCCAAGAAAGCAGGAGTTTCCTGAAAATCGCGGTTCTGACCTTTCCCCCAACCAGATTTACGGGTGCCGTTGATTTCCGAGCCGTATCGATGCCCAGGGCTATCAAGCAGCACACCGTATATTTGCGTTCGATCTGCGGTGAACAGATCGTCGGTTGGCTGGTATGAGTTCGGGTCAGCATCCGCAGCTGCGAAGACCCGCCAGCCTTCGTGGTTCATGCGCCCGCCATGAGAGCCACCAGAAATCGCAAGACCAGGCTCGGCGACCTCGGAAAAATGCGCCTGGGCGTCCATGCTACGCCAAACGGCGACTGGAACTTTTACAGTCGCGTCGAAATATCTGGAGAAATGATAGTAAAGCAGTGAAGACGTGGAAAAGGTTCCACTGGTGCCTTTTTGGTTCATGGTGGACTTGAATTTAGCCACCCTGTCCTTAGCCAGGTCTTTTGCCGCCTTCCCCTCCTTGCAAGCGTTTCTCTCGAATTCAGAACGGTTCCCCACGTAAGGTCCTTCCGAAATATCGTAGACTGCCATTCCTGGGCTGGTGCTCCAGGTTTTTGGGCAAATAGCAATTTCGGGGGCATAGAAATCGATCTCGCAATAGGCCGTTTCTTCCTCAAGATCGCTTTTCTTATACTCGCCCGTTGGAACTTTTTCGATCCGAATACAGCGTTCAGTAACGCCGTTGGGACTATCAAATGTCGTGGCTTCACCGAGAACATCGTCGTTCGCCCACAAGACAGTGGGTGCAATGAAAGCAAGTGACCCCAGAAGATTGAACCTCATTTGGATAGTCCTCCCAATATCATTTGGGGCAAATCGCTGCCTGTTGTTCGGTGGAGATCTTCAATTTTGGGTCGACACTGAAGTTGGAGAACTTTGCGTCAATCCACTGGTCGCACCCGCCTGAACAAGGGGCTCCGTTTCGGGCATCATTCCAATATTCCTTGGCCCTTTCTTCTGTCCAACCGCAAAACTGAACGAGCGCCATCGCCGACAATGCACCTGAGGAATGAACGCCCCACATGCAGTGCACCAGAACAGGGCCCTTTCCAGGGTTTTGAATCACCTCGTGTATGGACGCCATGACAGCATCGGGTCGGGAGGATCTGGCGCTCTGATAGTCAAAGGATCCGTTTCCGCAGCTGGTGCGACCGTATTCAGTGTTTTTGCCGAAGTCGGCATAAAACCCTGTTGAAAACCCTTCACCGCACAGAGTGTCGCGTTGACCTTCACTTAGGCCAGTTCGATCCTTGTCGCCGCCCTTGAAACCGGATCGATACAACACTCCGCTTAAGACTGGGCGAAAGAAAGCGACACCATCAATGCCTCCGTCACCACCCTTTGAAAGCATTTGACTGTTGCTTGGACCGCCATTTCGACTGGTCACGTCAGAATTCGCAGCGGTTGCGAGAACACCAATGAATATGAGGGACGCCAAAAACCGCATGCCAAATCCTTTCTATTCTTGAACCTTTAATGCTCAAACTCTTGCGACCTGATAGTCTCTCGGAAAGGCTAGTTCATGACAACCATATCAAGTGGGCAAATAGCTTTCCGCTGTGAAACTTTAGATGGGCCACACCAGGTTGATGATAACGACGACCACGAAGTAGGCTAGAACAACTTTCCAGTTCCATTGGTGCTTGTTTTCTTCGTTGATCACGCCAGCCGATTTCAATGCCAGGTTAGTGATGATTAACGCGACAACGATGACCGCCGCGTGTACCAGGTCGAATTGCAAGTTTGGGCTCCTTCTCTTGGATTTGGGATTGATGGAAATTTGTCAGCAGTCACCTGATGGCAGCATTGTTACATCTGAGTACCTTCCCTCAGATGTCGTGATCCGAGCACATGCACCAGTATCTTTGTTAAACCAGTACGAGGTCAGCCCTTCGCTGCGGATGAGTTCAAATCCGAGACTTTGGATGCCCATTTCAGCTTGGCCCGCTCTTGCCCCTTCAAATGACGAAAGATCGCTAGAGCTGCCCACAGTTGGTGCACTTGCATCCACTGATCCACCACTGTCGTCGCATGCTGCAAGCGCAGTAATACACGCCGTGCCGATCACCAATAGGACCTTGGGTTTCATCTGTTTTTCCCTCGCTTTTTTGGACTTGCGTTCAAGCGTTTCTGATTGATCACCTATTCAATTCCGAAAATGACGTTGTAGTCGACAGAAGAGTTGCTGCGATTGATAACCTCCACAACATGATCACCGGATTGCCAAAGTTGTCCTCGATACTCTTTGTCCGCCGACATCAATCCTAACAATTCAGATCCATCAGGGTTACGAATAACATAGTCCAAGGAGCCATTTCGCGGCGCAACTCGAACGTAGAGAAACTGTTCGTTCTTTGCACCGAGAACATATTGCTGTGACGCTCCGGGCGCGAGTTCACCAACGAGTTCGGCACCGGTGGAACCAGCATCGAATTTGACACGTTGGCTACCATAAGACCCGGCGGCGCCTGCCTTGGCTCCACCGCCATCATCCATCGCTTCGACAACCGACATCTCGCCGATGCTACCATCCTTGTACGCGATGCAGCGCCAAAGCGTTCCGCCTGCGTCACGTAGCATGACGAGCGTGCCCGCTTCTGAAAACTCTGAGCTTTCAATCGTACCGGATTGGCCGTCTGGTCCACCAACCTGCCGCAAATGGTCGATACATGCGTCGTCGGCTTCTGACATTGCAAAAGCTGCTGCGCCCGCGATTGCGAACATGGGTGTGAGGAGTTTGAGTAAATCGAGTTTCATCAGATGGTTCCCTGTTGGCTTGTCCTTACAGTTTTGCTCCGTACAAAGCGGAACCTCACTTTGCTTCTCGTAACTTTGACAGAAATTCATCGCATGCCTGTGCGCTGCCGACGATCTCGTCCGTCGTTTCAATTCCTTGCAGTGACGCCATTTCGGAATTTACGCGGTTGAGGATCTGATCCGCTTGCTCGGCGGTGATAAGGTTCTCGGCTTGTGCTCCTTTCAATGTGGTGCAGACACCGGCGGACAAGCCTGTCGCAACTCCGACGCCCATCGCGGCACCGCCACCCAAGGTCATCGCCCCAACCACGCCAAGGACGAGCCCGATCACAATTCCCAAGATCACTTTTCCCATGTTTTCCTCCCTTTTGGTGAGACAGAGCTCTGCCTTCATTTCTGGTGTAAACTGCGAGCACACCTGCAAATAAAAACCAGCGCCAAAATGTTGAGCGCCGGTGCAATCGCCGCGAACCACGGCTTGGCGGACTCCGGAATTGAGTCCGCTACAAGTATCCAAGGTAGTCCCAACGGCAGCAGGAACACTCCGGACAAAGGGTCTCGTTCCTGTTCAAACCAGCCAAATGTGCCCGTCAAGAATGCAACCAACGCCAACAGGTACAGGACCGCGAATACGATGATGGTGGTTCTACAAACCAAGTCGAGCCTCAGCAGATCAAGCCAGTGCTGCGCAGCCGTTTTCAGCTACGCAGCAGACAGGTCACAATGCGCCTTCGTCGCCCAGGAACTCGATACCAGCCGTCGCGCCATCACTGTAAGCAATGCAATTCCAAGGAGCACGATCCTCGCCAACGCCGACTGTGACCTGTGTTCCCGCCTCGCTAAACGCGGATGAGAGCACCACGACTTGCGAATTGTTCGTCGTGTTGGCTACATCTCGCAAACACGCCTGCTGAGCCGGCGTGAGCTCGGCGGACGCGCTTGATGTACTCGTATCGTCGCAGGCCGCAAGCAGTGCGAAACATGTCGTGCCTGCAATCATCACCATCTTGTTAGACATTTTCTTCTCCCTCTGGTTCCCTTGAAATTAGTGAAATTGGATGGGCTTGTTTGAAGTTCTCGCGTCAGAGCGGGCTATGGAACATACTTCGACCCTGTGATTTCCCTTTCCAACAACTTGTCGCGGGGGGCTTGGCGGGCAGAGCGATTTTACTTTGACTACCGAGACCGCCGACGACGTGTGAAAGCTGAATGACGACACTGGCAAAAGCTCGAGCGAATTCTGGAAATAGGGCGAGTACGTTTAGTCTGAGCATCGCGTCCTCCCAGCGCTCAATCATTGTAAAGTGCCTTCCGACCGCCAGCACTCACTCCAGCAGTCGGAAGGGCTCGGCACAGCGAGCAGCAACGACAACAACGGAGGTAAAATAAAGTTGTGTCGAATTCGCATGTTTGAATCTAATTTTTAATAAATCAATATTTTTTCCGCGCGTAAATTTCTCTACGCTCTCGTACGAAAGGCCTCTGCGTTCAAACAAAAAAGTAACTGGGAGCTGCGAGTGTGTTCCCCTGAGCGGCGAAGCGATTTGAGGCCGCACAGAAACAATGAAGGGATTGAAAGATGGGATTTGGTGAAGCCGTTAAGACGTGTTTCTCGAAATACTTCCAGTTCTCCGGTCGGGCTATACGCTCAGAATACTGGTGGTTCTTCTTGTTTGTGGTTCTCGTGAGTACTGCCTTAGCTGTGCTGGATACGATCATATTCGGGACCAACCCCGAAACAGGCCAGGGATCCCGGGTCCTGTCCTCTGTTTTCCAGCTGGCTGTTCTCATACCTATGCTGGCCGCCGGTTGGCGAAGGCTGCATGATTCAGGACGACCTGGCTGGTATTTGCTGCTGCCGATGGCGCTCAGCATTACAACGCTATTTGTTGTGCTGGGTGGGGTGGCGTTCTTTTCGGTATTGGAGCAAGGGACCGAAAACCCTGACGCATTGCGAGGACCTGCGGCAGTCCTGGGCGTGACCGGTATTGTTGTTGTCTCAATTCTTCAATTGGTTCTGTCCATTCTGATGATCTGGTGGTTGACGCGCCCTTCGGAAGAAGGCGCAAACGAATACGGCGAACCTGTTTCCTGACCTGGTTGTCCGGGCAACGGGCCGGACTCTCTGCTGAATAGCAGTGCGAACCGTAACTCAATGGAGAGAAAAAATGAGCTGCAAAACCATTTCCATTGGAATGCTACTGATGGCAGGAGCGACCACAGCATCAGCGGAGTGGTCGTTCAGCTCCGGGCCCAACTCCAATGCGTTTATTCAGACAGGAAACATGACGCTGGAACTTCAGTGTGACCGTATTCGCTTTGCTCCGGCTGGATACGAGGACAGCCAGGACATCGTGCAGAAGCAAGGGCTTTCCATTCGTTTTTTGAAGAACGGCACCACCGAAGTTGGGGCATTTCAGGTTGGTGCAGAAAACACTGTCTTGCAGATCGTCGACAACTATCCAGTCGAGGTCAGTTTCAATAGTCAGCAGGACTATGATTTTGTACTGGACCAGTTTGCGGCCAATTCTTCGGTTAACCTGTCGATGATTGATCAAGATGTCAGCTACGGAATCTTTGACTTGAAAGGTTCCAGCGCGGCAATTCGGTCCCTTCGTTCCGCCTGCGATTCAGGTCCTAGCCAGGGGGCCTCCTACGAACCCCCCGAAGGCATCGTCTATTGTGGTGGCGGGGCGATAGAGCGCGTGATCGAACCCGTAATTTTGGACAACCTGGACGGAGAGTGGGACGCGCGAGTAGCGGTTAACGGCGAGTCGATCAGAGCCATGACAGCCTACAGCTACTTCGGAAACTCTGAGCCACCGGCCGGATTTGTCGTCGCCCTTCTTGGTGAAGACAGGTCCGAATTTCTGATTTTTAACGAAGGCTCGGAAAACTGGCTGGAATATGGGGACTACAGGTATGATCAGTGCAATTGATACCTCCTTCCAACCAACTTCCCAAATAGCGCGTCAGATGAAATGTTTGCTCGCCGGGGTTATGCTTGCTTCGGGCCTTGTCTGGACCTCACCAGCTGTCGCGGCTGATGTATCGCAACTTCCGCCCGGTTTGCAGGCGAAGGTTGGTCTGGCGGCACGAGCCTGTGCGGAGTTCAACGACGGTCAGTTTGACTTAGATTGGGGTGCGGTTGAAAGGGTCGATCTCGACGGAGATCTACAACGCGACTGGGTGCTGAATGAGTCGGGTTTTGCGTGTTCGAGCGCCGCATCTCTTTACTGCGGAACTGGCGGATGCATGTCGCACTTCTTGATTGAAGAGGAGGTTCAATCCTTGCTCAACCAGGGCTGGACGGTTGTTGATTTTGGGCGTCAACGCGTTGTTGTTGCGGATATTCATGGATCCAATTGCGACGGAATAAACCCAACGCCTTGCGTCACGGCCAGTGTTTGGGACGCGGTAGCTAAAACGTGGCGCTCGTCTACTGGATATTGGGAGTAGACTTGCTTCGGTGTGTGCATGAGAACTCACGAACTTTCCATTCCGCGCGATTCTATGCACACCGGACGCAGTTCTGTCTTCAAACAATCTCCGCTGTAGGCGGAAACGGTATCTCCTAAGGAGATCGCAATTCGAGGGTTCGTAGGGAATGGAATGCAATCCTTCTTAGTCAGGGCAATCTTTGAAAAGATGCCCCAGATAATGCGGGCGCCTCACAAGCATGTAAGAGACTGGCTGAAGGGGTGCCAGGGGGTGGGTCAACACCGCTGAGCCTCACTTGAAGCAAAGCCTGCAAGTGACAATCCGTTACGGGGATAGGGCTCGATTGCGCTCCTCCGACAGACAAATTCTTGCGCAACTGAGTATGAATCCGTTTCTTATCTTTTAATTGCAATAGGATAAATTTTGACAGTCTAACTTCTATGCGATCTCTCAAAGATGATGTTCTTCGGGCACGGAACTCATGTACCCAAGATATCGAGTTTCTGGCGACACCAAGTGAGCGCGGCTAAGCAAACAGTTTCTAGCTTCTTATACACTTGTCAGCATGCGCCAAGCCTTCCAATTGCCGTTCTGCGCCGCAGTCCATGCAGCAGCCAGATTAGCCTTTCGCAATAACCCATGACGTACCCCCAACGTTTCAGTCGCGCGCCACTCCGGCGTTCGCGTCAATTCCAATGGAGGTGGATTTGCAGAAAGCCAGTCTCTGGCTTGGCGAACATCGCGATTGGGGCTTGGGGGCGTCCCAGCGAATTGGCGCGCTCCGTGCGCAAAGTAGAAGTTCAAGCAAGTTGCAGCGAAAGACCGCTCTGCGGACAAAGTTGCCGTAGACTCATCGCTTTCTGATGACTGGTCTCAGCCCAAAGCGGAAACTTCAGATCTGCGGTTCGAATGGGGAGCCGACCTTTGTTGCGCGCAGAGACCAACTTGAGCGCCGGAAAGTAAGCCGACATTCAAAGTGTGGGTGTTTCAGGATTTTGGCTGCGCTACCGCAAGTCGGCTCTACATCGAATGCAAACAGAAATTAGAGAACTATTGATCGGGAGATTGATCGCGGAGCAGATCGTAGACACTCGGAACTCAAGGTTTGTGGTGCCAATATTGGCACCTGAAGCAAACGAAAAGACTATCTGGTTGTCTAGTCTTCGCTTGGCCTACAATGCTGCTGAGCAACTCTCCAACCGAAAAAGGAGCACCTATGTCTCGACTTTCAGAACGCAGAGACTTTGCCACCGAAGTCTGCGAGGAGGCTGGGCTACTTGCCAAAAAGTTCTTTGCAGATCGGGTCAATCTTATTGTTGATCAAAAAGGCGCTCAGGACTGGGTGAGCGAGGCGGACAAGAACGTCGAGACTTTCATTCGTCAAAGAATCGCGGAGGCGTGGCCCAAAGATGGCGTATACGGTGAAGAGCATGGCGCGGTAGCGGGAGAGAGTGGCTTTGACTGGGTTATTGATCCTATTGATGGGACCACGAATTTCGTGAACGGTATTCCTGCATGGACTATTGTTCTGGCTGGTGTCACTGAGAGCCAAACGGAAATTGGTGTGATCCACGATCCAAACGTGGATGAAACTTTTGTCGCAACTCGCGGAGAAACTGCGACACTTAACGGATCACCGATAAGCGTCGCGTTAGGAGTGCCGTTGCAAGATGGAACAGTGGCTGTGGGATACTCGAACCGGATTGAGAGCCATCATGTCTTACCTGTTATCGAGGATCTGATCGAGCACGGGGCGATGTTTCACAGAAACGCCAGCGGAGCGCTTTCATTGGCTTACGTCGCTGCCGGGCGCCTTTTGGGTTACGTGGAGGAGCACATGAATGCATGGGATTGTCTGGCTGGGCAATTGCTGGTCTCGGAAGCGGGTGGCGTTGTCGAGGATCAGGACGCCGATGAGATGATCCGAGACGGCGGGCGCGTGATCGTGGGGACACCAGATGTGTTCGAGACGTTGCGTGAGATCGCAGAGAACGCTTGGAACGCTTAGCTCCTACGTCAAAGAGACCCAACATGAATCAGGCTTGAGCGTAGCTAAATCTGCCTGCCAGAAATGGCCTTGTGAGGGTTGGTCGTGCTTGCGGTCTATCGAACAATTCGAGAGTGCGCACCAAAGCAGTGTGCCCACTGCTCCGTGCGTTACAATTGCAAGATCCCCGGCATTATGCGACCGGATAATCTTAGTGACTGTCCGAAGAATGCGTATCTGTGCTTCGATCGCTGGTTCCCAACCGCGATAGCTACTTTCCGGCTGAGCAAAGAAAGCATCTGCCGCGGCTTCGAAATCTTTCAGCGGCAAGTAACCGGTTGCGCTGCGGTCATTCTCACCAAGATCCAAATTGCATTTCACGGATAGCTTTCGTGGTGCAGCAAGAATCTCGCCTGTTTCGCGGGCCTTCCGCTCGTCGCTGGTCCATATCTGAGTGACGTTGGACAAGATTCCACTGGATGCAAATTCAGTAGCGCGCTTACGGCCCACAGCATTCAAGCCCCACTCAGTTATCGGGACGGCAGGATCGATAGAGACCTCGGGGTGTGTGATGATAATGAGTTTCGGCATTTAATCCGGCAAAAGAACGGGCCCTTTGTCAGCAAAACCCATTCTGATTTCGGCGCCGGGATCAAGCGGCGCATCGACGTCATCGTGTACGGCAAAAACCTGACCGAATGCACCGATCAGCGTATACTCCATTCGAACGCCAACATAGGTCGCCTTCGCCACCTTGGCTGCTATGCCTTGGTCTGAGCCGATAACCAGACGTGAGGGTCGCACTGCAATGGTTGCGTTTCCTTCGGACAAACCGCGACGTGGCAGCGTGTGGCGGTAGCCTTCTATTTCTATCGTTGCCACGTCGCCATTGATATCGACGATTTGGCAATCCAATAGGTTTGCCTCACCTATGAAATCGGCGACAAAACGATCGTTCGGGGCATCGTAAAGCTGGCGTGGTGTGCCCATTTGGGCGATCGCTGCGTTGCGCATGACGACAATCTCATCCGAGACTGCCAGTGCCTCCTCCTGATCGTGGGTCACGTAAACAACTGTCAAACCAAGATCTTGCTGGATTGCCCGAATATCCTCTCGCACCTGACGGCGAAGCTTGGCATCGAGATTGGACAGCGGCTCGTCGAACAGCAGAACCTGCGGCTCAAGAACCAGCGCGCGGGCGACGGCAACACGTTGTTGTTGGCCCCCTGAAAGTTCCGAGGGAAGACGATTGTCGAACCCCTGAAGACCGACCAGTTCCAATCCATACATAGCGCGGCCGCGGGCTTCATCCTTTGCAAAGCCTGAGAATGTGAGGCCATACATCACGTTTTCCAGCACGCTCATGTGAGGGAAAAGCGCGTATGACTGGAAAACCATGGATACGTCGCGGTCGGTGGCAGGCAATTTGGTCACGTCCCGATCACCAATTAGGATCTTGCCCGAGCTTGCCATTTCCAACCCGGCTATCATGCGCAAAGTCGTTGTTTTCCCACAGCCTGACGGACCAAGCAGTGTGACGAGTTTTCCTGCATCGACATGCAGGTTGATGTTGTCGACGGCGACGACGTCTTTACCGAATACTTTCGACACGTTCTCAAAGCGCACCGGGGCGGCCTTGGAACCGATTTTGGCGTCGGTCATCGCGATGCCTCCGTTCCGTGTTGCGTGCGTCGACCAATCTGGACCCGGCCAACGAGTAGTTGCAGTAAACCGACCGCCGCGAGCATCACAAAGATCAGCGTCGTCGAATAGGCGATCGCAAGGCCATAGTCGTTATTCTCGACCCGACCGATAATGTAGCTGGTCGCCATGTCATATTCTGCGCTGACCAAAAAGATGACAGCCGAGATCGCCGTCATGGCACGGACAAAACTGTAAACAAGCGCAGCAAGTATCGCAGGGCGCAATAGCGGCAGGATGACGTTTCGGAACGTCTGCCACGAGTTTGCACCAAGGGTCAGCGAGGATTCATCAAGGCTGCGGTCAAGCTGCGACATGCTCGCGATCCCCGCACGAACGCCAACCGGCATATTTCGGAAGATAAAGCTGACAACGAGAATGACACCAGTACCCGTGATTTCAATTGGCGGAACGTTGAAGGCTAGGATGTAGCTGACGCCTATCACTGTTCCGGGGATAGCAAAGGACAACATTGTTCCAAATTCGAAAGCGTTCTTGCCTGCAAAACTTTGCCTGGTCAGCAGATAAGCGGTCACCAGACCTACGGCGGCAGTCAATGGGGCAGCAATGGCCGCGATCGTTATGGTGGTCCAGAAACTGTCCCAAGCGGCTCCGGTCCAGCGAATGCTATCTTCTTCGAAACGTACGGAGAATGCGGTGACATAGTGTTTGATAGTTAGCGAGTTATCGACACCCCACAACTCGACGACACTTCCGTAAATGATCATCGCATAAACAACAATTGTGAACAGCGCCCAGCCCAGAGCGATGAGTAGTACCGGAACTGAAAGACCAATTGGCATCAGAGGATGAACGCCGGCATCCCCTTTGCCGGTGACGGTTGTGTAGCTTTTCTTCCCCAGCCAGACACGCTGCGCATAAAAGGCGGAAAGAGTAAAGAACAGCAGCACCATGGCCAGAACTGCGGCCCTGCCTTGATCGTATTGAGCGCCAACGATGGCAAAGAATATTTCGGTCGAAAGCACGTCGAAATTGCCGCCCAATACAAGTGGGTTGCCAAAATCGGCCATGCTTTCGATGAAGCCCAGAAGAAATGCGTTTGCAAGCCCGGGCCGCATCAGGGGCAAGGAAACCGTCTTGAATGTCTGCCATCTGCTGGCACGGAGCGTTTGAGCCGCTTCTTCCATCGACGGAGAGACGCCTTCAACCACACCTATCAGAACAAGAAACGCAATTGGCGTGAACGCGAGTGTCTGTGCGATCAGGATGCCTGGCATTCCGTACAGCCAGCGTGTCGGCTGGGTGCCGAGAAGTTCGGCAATGAACCGGGTGACCGACCCAGAAAGGCCAAAAAGCAAGATCAGCGCCAGGCCGATCACGAATGGCGGGGTGATTATTGGCAGAACGGTCAGAGCCCGCAGCGCGCGTTTATGGCGAAAACCTGAGCGCGTCACGACCAGTGCAAAGCAAAGCCCCAGGACCGTGGTGATGACACCAACGAGGATGGCAAGGAACAGTGAATTCCAGGCGGCGCCACAACGCGCTCCCTGAAAACACCCCAGCCCCCACAGTCGATCATCGAAAAACTTCGAGAAGAATACCGCGATAGAATAGGCGCCATCTTCGGTGACGAAGGCAGCGAAAAGCATCTTGGCGATGGGGAAAAAGACGAAGGCTGTGACAATTGTAATCACGCCGCCGATGGCGCTGACGACGAAGACGTCGCCGTTAATGGCACCTCTTGCCGCGATCCCCAGTGTAAGCAGGAACAGAAAGCTTGAGGCACATATCATTGCGCCATAGCCCATTCCAAACTGACGGTCGCCAAGTTCGCCAAACATCGCCTCCAACCAATGGAAGTTGAAGCCTCTGATGCCAATGCTGAACCCCTGAGCGATCAGCCAGCCGAAGCCAAGCGCCCCTGACAGGATCAGTATTCTGGCGTAAAGTGGATCAGATTTGGGGCGCTTCAACACCAATAGCGGCAGGACGAGTGCGATCAGGAGCGGAGCGAGCCAAAATTTTTCACCCTGCCCAATCAGAAACGCCGCAGGGGCAAAATCCTCATCGAATGGGTAGCCGTCCAAAAGCCACTCGAACGACCAAAGGCCACCGTCGACCATATACCAAGGCAACAGGCAGAATCCGACCCACCCGGCCGCGATCCAGAAGATCAGGACCGGATGGGTCATTTTTGAAGTCCGGTCAGTCATTTACTGCGGCAGAGTCGAAACCTCTTCGTCCCATTTCTGCAACAGACGCTTCCGTTCGTCTGAGGAACCATACTTTTTGAAGTCATAGTCAATCAGCTTGATCTGACTCATGTCAGGCGCGCTATCCGAAGTTTCTGCGCCTTTATTCGATGGCACTTGAAACGCGTTGACCTGAAGAGCAAGGTTCTGGGCTTCGGGTGACAGTGCCCAGTCATAGAACTTTTTCGCTTCTTCTTCGTTGCGGGCTCCTTCAATAATCGACATCGAGCCAATTTCGTATCCTGTGCCCTCGCACGGTGCGACGACCTTAATCGGGAATCCTGAAACGGCCTGCTTCACAGCGTCATGCATAAAGACGATACCGATGGTGTTCTCACCGCGACCAGCGGCTTTGATGGGCGCAGAGCCAGACTTGGTATATTGGTTGATGTTCGAATGCAGACCTTTCATGAACTCAAAGCCTTCATCTTCGCCGAAGATCTGCACCATCGACGCTAGCGTGGTATAGGCCGTACCTGATGAGTTCGGGTTCGCCATCTGAACGTGGCCCTTGTATTCGGGCTTCAGCAGGTCTTTCCAGCAGGCAGGTTCGGGCAGGTTATTGGCAGCGACAAGATCGGCGTTGTAGCCATAGCCGAGTGCGCCTGAATAGATGCCAATCGTCTTGTTACCCGCGCTTTCTGCCTGGGATATCGCCCAATCATGAAGTTGGTCACGCATTGGCGAAATGTATTCCATCGTCAGGCCCTCTTCGGCAGCCTGCAAATGCGGATCACCGGTACCGCCCCACCAAACGTCCCCTTTCGGGTTCGAGCTTTCGGCGCGGATTTGTGCAAACGTTTCACCTGACGACTTCCGGGTCATGTTGACGTCGATGCCAGTCGCATCTTCAAAGCTTCGCGCCATGAGTTGGCACCAGTCTTCCTGTGCCGAACAATAGAAAGTCAATTTATCGGCCTGTGCCGCCGACAGTGACGCAGCCAGGGCAATCACCGATCCAACCGCAGTGGATGTCAATTTCCTCATATTTTTCCTCCCTATGAGCGTAATGCGTCCGGGTTTCCCGGTTCTTTCATGCCCTTCCTCATACAGCCTTTCGAAGTTTCTTTATGACAGTTTTGAGTTCTGGATCGTCTGTTAGACTATCCAGCAATTCTGACAGGTCTCTTTCTTGAACCAGCTTTGCGGCCTTTGCCGGTGAGAACCAATGACGCGTTCGTTCACCTTCTTCCTTCCAGCGTCGCTTCAACTTTTCGACGACCAGAGGATAAAGGGTAACGCGGCAGCGAACGCTGCTTCGCCCCTCGCATCGTTTATCATAGAAAAAATGACCGATTGGCCGTTTCGATATGGTGCCGACTGCGCCTGCTTCTTCTTGAGCTTCTATTTCTGCGGCATGCCATGGTTTTTTGCCCTCTATTAGCCATCCTTTTGGGATAACCCACCGGCCGGTATCCCGCGAAGTGACCATAAGAACGCGCAACTTGCCACTCTTATCCCAGCGCATCGGAAGCGCCGCAATCTGATCTGCCGTCTCGCTGTCGCCCATGCCGCCCCTCAATGCCACACGATCAAGAACCAAAAGGAAGCTGTCTGATTGGCAGGTTGGCCGGTTAACGCTTTGCCTTGGCTCGTATTCTGAATTTGATCAGCCTGTGCATCTTTGCTTTGCGCTTTGAAATACTTGTGTTCGCTCGAATTCTCACAACCTTCCGAGGGTTATGCAACAAAAAATATTGCAATATGACCGAAAGCCCACAAAAGTAGCTTTCGAAGCCTAGTCGGGTCGTCGGATGTCCAAAACAAAAACGCGCGGCAAAATGTCTGAAAAGAACCAGAGCCGGGTAAAGAAATCCGACCGGCGCCAACAGATATTGTTGGAGCTGAAGCTGCGCCCGCACGTTCGCATCAACGAACTGGCACAGCGGTTCAACGTCTCCAACGAGACGGTACGTAGAGATTTCGATGCTCTATCGAATGACGGCTTGATAGCGCGGGCACACGGGGGGGCCTCAGCCGCAGCGCAAGGGCACTATCCGGGTTTGGATGAACGAACGAACGCTCAGGTTGAAGAACGCGAACGGATAGGTGCCATTGCGGCAGAACTGATCCAGAGCGGCGAAACGGTCATGATCGATTCCGGCTCGACCACAATCGAAATGGCACGTGCACTGGCTTATATTGGTACCCCTTGCACGGTAATCACCAATTCCATTCCTGTAGCTATGACCCTTGGCCATGGGGCTGCGCAAGTCCTGTTATGCCCGGGGGAATACTTGGCAACTGAGTCTGCAACTATCGGAACCGAGACGCTGGAATTTCTGTCCCGTTTCAACGTCGACAGGTGCATGATCGGTTCCTCTGGGTTCTCGACGGATGGTCCTTCAGAAACAGTGCGGGGTTTTGCGGCAGTAAAGAGGGTGATGCTGATGCGTGCCGAGAAACGGCACCTTCTTGTTGATTCCGGGAAATTCGGCCGGAAAGGCTTGTCTCAAGTAGGAGGCCTTAACGACTTGGATTCCATAGTCACCGACAAAAAACCGACAGGAGAATTGCGTAACGCTATTGAGGGCGCCGAGGTCGACGTTCTCGTCGCCGGGTAGACATAAAATGATTGATTAACAGCGGACAAAAAGCACCGCACATGACTGGGAGGAAAACATGAAGATCGATATCAAACTATTGCTTGGGGCATCTGCAATCGCACTCATGTCGATGAGTGGAATAGCGTCGGCGCAGGATTGTCCACGCGGTGACTTGGACGAGCGTTTTTGTGATGCCGACGGGGATTTGATCGCGGATATCCCTGCAGATCCTTCCGAGCAAATAGATCCAGACACCTTGATCTTTGCTTACACGCCGGTTGAAGATCCCGCCGTATACAAAACTGCGTGGTCAGACTTTCTCGACCATTTGAAAGCAGAAACGGGCAAGGACGTTGTCTTTTTTCCAGTCCAGAACAACGCAGCTCAGATCGAGGCGATGCGCTCAGGGCGCCTGCATATTGCGGGATTCAACACCGGCTCCAACCCACTTGCGGTAAACTGCGCAGGGTTCCGTCCATTCACAATAATGGCTTCGAAGGACGGTAATTTTGGTTACGAGATGGAAATCATCACCTATCCGGGTTCGGGCATCGAAAAGGTTGAAGACATCAAGGGAAAGCAACTGGCTTTTACATCCCCCACATCGAACTCGGGATTCAAAGCGCCTTCCGCGATCCTGAAAAGCGACTTTGATCTTCTGCCCGAACGCGATTTTGAGCCTGTCTATTCGGGCAAGCACGACAACTCGATCCTAGGTGTTGCCAACAAAGACTACTTAGCGGCCTCAATTGCGAACTCGGTTAAATCGCGGATGATCTCTCGTGACGTGATCAATGAGGATGATGTCATTACGATTTATAAGTCGCAGACTTTCCCGACCACTGGGTTTGGCACCGTCTACAACCTGACACCCGAGCTGCAGGAAAAGATCCGCAATGCCTTCTTCAATTTCGATTGGGAGGGGACGACACTTGAAGCTGAGTTCTCAAAATCAAACGAAGGCCAATTCCTGGAGATGACTTATCAGGAATTCTGGGACGTCATTCGTAAAATCGACGCAGCAAATGGCGTTTCCTACGCCTGCCAATAACCTTTCACTAATCCGGCGGGCCTGAATGGGCCCGCCGTTCACCCTAATCTGGGGCATTTCATGCTGCGTCTTCAGAAGCTAACGAAAACATACAAGACCGGGGATCAGGCGCTGAAGGCAATCGATCTTGAGGTTCCAAAAGGACAGGTTCTTGCGTTGATTGGGCCCTCGGGCGCGGGCAAATCGACGATGATCCGCTGTGTCAACCGGTTGGTTGAACCTACAAGCGGCGGTGTCCTTTTGGATGATGTGGACCTGACCAAACTCGGATCGGGGGCATTACGGAAGGCACGCCGCGAAATGGGCATGATCTTTCAGGAATATGCCTTGGTCGAACGCCTGACAGTGATGGAAAATGTATTGTCCGGCAGGTTGGGCTATGTGGGGTTCTGGCGCAGCTTTCTACGGCGGTATCCGCAGTCGGATGTGGACGAAGCCTTCCGGCTACTCGATCGGGTGGGGCTGTTGCACATGGCGGATAAACGGGCGGACGAACTCTCTGGCGGTCAGCGCCAAAGGGTCGGCATCTGCCGGGCACTGATACAGAACCCAAAACTGCTGTTGGTCGATGAACCAACTGCTTCGCTGGACCCAAAGACCAGCCGTCAGATTATGCGTCTCATCACCGAGTTATGTCAGGAACGTGGATTGGCAGCCATTATCAATATCCATGATGTGGCGCTCGCTCAGATGTTTGTTCCCCGCGTCGTAGGACTCCGATTTGGCGAAATTGTATATGATGGGCTTCCCACAGGCCTTACCCCTGAGAAGCTGACCGAGATCTATGGGGAAGAAGATTGGGAAGCAACCATCGAAAAAGTGGACGAAGATGACGATGTCGAGGCTGCAGAATGAGCCATCGAGAGTTAGACGACATGCTGGGAAAAGGCTGGCGTAAGCCTGCCTTTGTCAAAAACCCATTACTCCGCTGGGCATTGCTCCTTGGCTTTTTCGCCTACCTGATCGCGGCGTTCATGACCATCGAAGTTGATTGGGGCCGTGTCTATGAAGGGTTGGATCGAGGTTGGGCGTTTGTGCTTGCGTTCACCAGCCCAGACTTCATTTCACGGTGGACAGATATTTGGAGCGGCCTTCTGGAAAGTATCGTGATGACCGTGGCCGCGTCGGTCGTGGGCATCCTGATTTCGATCCCGATTGGGTTGGGGGCTGCCCGCAATATCGCGCCATTGCCAATCTACATGATTTGCCGAGGCATTGTCGCGATTAGTCGGGCATTGCAAGAGATTATCGTTGCCATTTTGCTTGTGGCTATCTTTGGCTTTGGCCCGCTGGCCGGATTTCTGACGCTTTCTTTCGCCACCATCGGGTTTCTCTCAAAACTTCTGGCCGAAGATATCGAAGCCATGGACAAGGTTCAGGCTGAGGCGATTAAGGCCTCTGGAGCGCGTTGGCCACAATGGATCAACTATGGAGTTCAGCCCCAGGTTATGCCGCGACTTGTAGGCCTTTCCATGTATCGGATCGACATCAATTTCAGAGAAAGCGCGATCCTCGGGCTCGTGGGGGCTGGTGGGATTGGTGCAACTTTGAACACCGCATTCGACCGCTATGAATACGACACTGCGGCAGCCATTCTCATTCTTATCATCGGCATCGTGATGGCACTTGAATACCTTTCGGGAATTATACGAGCGAGGGTTCAGTAATGCCGATACTTGAACGCGACGATGCGCAAATCTGGCGTCGCCGGACAACGGGTCAGAGCTTAGTCCGTTGGTTCGGCTGGTTGCTGGGCGTAGCGATCTTTGTTTACTGCTGGCAGCTGATCTCAGAGTCGACGACTTGGTTTTTCGTCTGGGATGCGCCCCGCATCGCCAACGATATTTGGACCCGTGCAACGCCTCCTAAATGGGATTACATCACCCAGTTGGGTCGCCCGATTTGGGACACGCTAAACATTGCCACCCTGGGAACCATAATTGCCCTGTGCATGGCAGTGCCAGTTGCCTTTTTGGCGGCCCGCAACACCACACCATCGGCCTTGTTCATCCGACCGATTGCCTTGTTGGTCATTGTCTCGACCCGCTCTATAAACTCGTTGATCTGGGCTCTTCTTTTGATCGCGATTATTGGTCCCGGAGTGTTCGCCGGTGTCATAGCAATCGCCATTCGTTCAATCGGGTTTTGCGCAAAGCTTCTTTACGAAGCGATTGAGGAAATTGATCACACGCAGGTCGAAGCAATCACAGCAACCGGTGCTTCACGCTGGCAGGTCATGGCCTATGGGATCGTACCGCAAATCCTACCCGCTTTCGCGGGCATTGCCGTCTTCCGTTGGGATATCAACATCCGCGAGTCCACGGTGCTCGGGCTGGTTGGAGCCGGGGGTATCGGGTTGCAATTGTCGGCTTCGCTCAACGTACTGGCTTGGCCGCAAGTTAGTCTGATCCTGATTGTAATTCTGGTCGCGGTTATGATCAGCGAATGGGTTTCGGCGAAAGTAAGAGGGGCCATCATTTGACCGGTTTCTCTGCGCAAGAGGCTTTTGAGGCCTACGAGGCTGTAAGACATCGCCTTCCGCAACCCAGATCTACTGAAGTGAGCTATCGTCAGGTGGACACGCTGGAGGATATCGCTCACGAGTTTGACGTGTTCCTCCTCGATGCCTTCGGAGTTCTCAATATTGGTGATACGGCAATCCCAGATACACCAGATCGGGTCAGGTCGCTGACAGCCGCCGGCAAACGTGTTCTGGTCGTATCGAATGCTGCAGGGTTTCCCCACACAACTCTTATCGAGAAATACTATGGGCTTGGCTACAATTTCGCGCCACAAGACGTGATCACCAGTCGGGCCACGTTGTTGTCTGAGCTAAACGGCCAAAATGAGTTACATTGGGGATTGATGGCAACTCCAAGTGCCGGCCTTCGCGATCTGGAGGAGTTGAAACTATCCTACCTGGAGGATGACCCGAAGCCCTACGAAACCGTAGACGGATTTTTGATGATTGGGTCAGCTGTTTGGAATGAAACGCGACAAGCCATGTTAGAGGCCGCTTTGCTGGAGCGTCCCCGCCCGGTATTGGTGGGCAATCCTGACATTGTCGCTCCGCGCGAGTACGGTTTCTCCAAAGAACCCGGTCTTTTCGCGCACCGGCTAGCAGACCGGACAGGCGTCACCCCTCAGTTCTTTGGAAAACCTTTCGCCAACATCTATGATCTTGCATTCAGCCGCCTGGGGCACATCGACAAATCCCGGGTTCTGATGGTTGGCGACAGCCTGCACACCGACATTCTAGGTGCACGAAATGCAGGCATAGCTTCCGCGCTCATCTCTGGATTCGGTTTCTTCGCAGGGCATGATGTTGAAACAGCGATCATGAAGGCAGGGATAGTGCCGAGCTTTGTTGTAAATCGGCCTTGATATTAGGGCGTTCCGCTTAGACCCATCTTTCTGTTAGGTCGAACGTCGGGTGAATCAGCGTTGCGCACATGCCGACCATGTGAACGAAGCGCCGCGTGTGAACAGCAGCTTTGGAGAACCCTCCGCAACAACTTAACTCTAAACTCACGTCCGGATTGGGCCGAACTCCGAACTTTGCAAAGCCCGCTTTCTGCGCATTGCTGTCATTAGGACATCGCGCAGCATCGGTCAAAATGGGCTCAGTGCAGACGTTCGCACAGTTGCTGCGAATGACCGCTACGCGGACTTTGCGGCCGAAGACATTTCTTGCACCAAGGTGCTGTGCCCAAAAAGTT